>NZ_JAJEQL010000031.1:0-24551 GCF_020687345.1 Faecalibacterium butyricigenerans | reverse complement strand
GGCGGCGCCGGGCTGACGCCCTTTTTTCTCTTTTCTATGCCGTTTTGTATAAAGTATACAAGAAAAAACTCCAAAAGTCGTCGAATCGACTATTGCCAATTCGCAACTGATATATTAGAATATAAGTGAGAGAGCGAGGCACTCCTGCCGCGCACAAACGCAAAGCATGATAAACGGAGGACATCCACTATGCCTATGAAAATGGGTTGGCGCTGGTATGGCGAGGGCAACGACCCTGTCACCCTCAGCGACATCAAGCAGATCCCCGGCGTGACCAGCATCGTCTGGGCACTGCACAACAAGATGCCCGGCGAGATCTGGGAAATCGACGAGATCCAGAAGGTCGCAGACCAGATCCACGCCTATGGCTTCGACATGGACGTCGTCGAGTCGGTCAACGTCCACGACGACATCAAGATCGGCCTGCCCACCCGCGACAAGTACATCGAGAACTATAAGCAGTGCATCCGCAACCTGTCCAAGTTCGGCGTCAAGGTCATCTGCTACAACTTCATGCCCATCTTTGACTGGACCCGCACCGACCTGTTCCACCCCGTCGGCGACGGCTCCACTGCACTGTTCTACGAGAAGGACAAGATCAAGGGCGATTACAAGTCCATGGCCGAGTACATCATGTCCTTCACCGAGAAGTACAACATGACCTTCCCCGGCTGGGAGCCGGAGCGGATGGCAAAGCTGGACGAGCTGTTCAAGGCCTACGCCCCCGTCACCAAGGAGAAGCTCTGGGAGAACCTGAAGTACTTCCTTGAAGCCCTGATGCCCACCTGCCGCGAGTGCGACATCAAGATGGCCATCCACATGGACGATCCCCCTTGGGATATCTTCGGCCTGCCCCGCCTGCTGGTGGATGCCCAGAGCATCGACCGCTTCCTGAGCATGGTGGACGATGAGTACAACTGCCTGACCCTCTGCTCCGGCAGCCTGAACGCCAACCCCAACAACAACGTGGCTGAGATCGTCCGCAAGCACTGCGACCGCATTGCATTCGCACACATCCGCAACATCCATCACTTCCCCAACGGCGACTTCTCCGAGGCTGCCCACCGCGACTGCTGCGGCGAGACCGGCATCATCGAGATCCTGCGCGCCTACCATGACTGCGGCTTCGAGGGCTACATCCGCCCCGACCATGGCCGTCAGCTGTGGGAGGAAGGCCCCGGCGTCTGCCGCCCCGGCTACGGCAAGTATGACCGTGCGCTGGGCATCCAGTATATGCTGGGCGTCTGGGACCTGCTGGACCGTCTGGACGAAGAAAAGAAGAAGGGCTGATCGAATATGAAGCTGACTGACATTAAAAACGGCAATCTCTCTGCCGAGTGGGCAGAAAAGGGCTATGAGCTGCCCAAGTTCGACGTCGAGGCCGTCAAGGCCAAGACCCACGCAGAACCCACTTGGGTGCACTTCGGTGCCGGCAACATCTTCCGTGCTTTCCCGGCTGCCATCCTGAACGACGCACTGAACAGCGGCAAGTATGACCGCGGCGTCATCGTGGCCGAGAGCTTCGACTACGAGATCATCGACAAGGCTTACCAGCCCTACGACAACCTGAGCCTGCTGGTCTGCCTGAAGTCCACCGGCGACATCGAAAAGAAGGTCATCGCCTCCGTCACCGAGAGCCTGAAGGCCGACTACTCCTTCGGTGCTGACTGGGCACGTCTGGTCGAGATCTTTCAGGCTCCCAGCCTGCAGATGATCTCCTTCACCATCACCGAGAAGGGCTACGGCGTCGCTCCTGCTGACCTCGAGCGCGGCCTGACCCCCGTGCTGGCCATGGGCAAGGTCACTGCCCTGCTCTACGAGCGCTTCAAGGCCGGTGCTCTGCCCCTGACCGTCCAGAGCATGGACAACTGCTCTCACAACGGCGATAAGGTCAAGGCTGCGGTCTTTGCCTACGCCTCCAAGTGGGTCGAGCAGGGTCTGGTGCCTGCCGAGTTCCTCGCCTACGTCAAGGACGAGACCAAGATCACCTTCCCGTGGAGCATGATTGACAAGATCACCCCCCGCCCGGATGCCAAGGTCCAGCAGATGCTGGCCGACGACGGCTTCGAGGACAACTACACCATCGTCACCGAGAAGCACACCTTCACTGCTCCCTTCGTCAACGCCGAGGAGACCCAGTACCTCTGCATCGAGGATCACTACACCAATGGCCGTCCTCCGCTGGAGCTGGGCGGTGTCCTCTACTGCGACCGCGAGACCGTCGATAAGATCGAGAAGATGAAGGTCTGCACCTGCCTGAACCCCCTGCACACTGCCATGTCCATCTACGGCTGTATGCTGGGCTACACCCTCATCTCTGCCGAGATGGCCGACGAGGATCTGCGCGCCTTCATCCAGAAGATCGGCTACATCGAGGCCATGCCCGTGGTCGTCGATCCCGGCGTGCTGAACCCCTACGAGTTCATCGGCGCTGTCATCAACCGCCGCCTGCCCAACCCCTTCATGCCCGATGCTCCCCAGCGTATCGCCACCGATACCTCTCAGAAGCTGGCCATCCGCTTCGGCGAGACCATCAAGGCCTACGAGGAGCGCGGTCTGGACAAGTCCAACCTCGTCCTCATCCCGCTGGTTCTGGCAGGCTATGCCCGCTACCTGAAGGGCATCGACGACAACGGCCAGCCCTTCGAGATCTCTGCTGACCCGATGCTGGCTGAGCTGCAGGCCATCGTGGCTCCCCTGAAGGTGGAGGCCGGTGAGCAGGACTTCTCCTGCCTGAAGGCTCTGTACAGCCGCACCGACGTCTTCGGCGTGGATCTGTATGCCGTCGGTCTGGGCGAGAAGATCGAGTCCATGGCCAAGGAGCTGTTCGCAGGCCCCGGCGCTGTCCGCGCCACCCTGCACAAGTACACGCTGGCCCGCTGAGCGCTGACGGTATCTTGAATTAAGCCATTCCCTCACCCATGCTGCGTTTTGCTTTGCCGCAGCGTGGGTTTTTTATTTTGTCCTTTTCCGGGCAAAACGAAAGACCGCCGGGTTTTGATGCCCGGCGGTCTTTCTTATGATAGGAGGATCAAAAATGATCTTAGACGATCAGTTCAGGACGGTCTGCTCGGTCTCGATGTCGAAGAGATGGACCTTGTGGGGATCGAAGGCAACGCGGACCTTGTCTCCGTTGCGTGCCTTGGAGGTAGGAGCGACGCGGGCGGTCATCTTGTTGCCCTTGTACTCGAGGTACAGGTAGATCTCAGCGCCCATCATCTCAGAGACATCGACCTGAGCATCCAGCTGGCAGTCGGTGTGCTTTGCCATAAACTCCGGCTCGTCGTCGATGTCCTCGGGACGGATGCCCATCTTGACCTTTTTGCCGACGTAGGAATCCAGCTTGCCGTCAGCGGTCTTCTCCTTGGGCAGGGGGATGACGTCGCCGCCCAGATCGATGCCGTACTGGTCGCCCTTCTTGATGACAGTACCATCGAGGAAGTTCATCTGGGGGCTGCCGATGAAGCCTGCAACGAACATATTGCAGGGCATATCATACAGGTTCTGCGGGGTATCGACCTGCTGGATGATGCCGTCCTTCATGACGACGATGCGGTCGCCCATGGTCATAGCCTCGGTCTGGTCGTGGGTGACGTAGATGAAGGTGGTAGCCAGCTTCTTGTGCAGCTTGATGATCTCGGTACGCATGGAGGTACGCAGCTTTGCATCCAGGTTGGACAGAGGCTCGTCCAGCAGGAAGACAGCCGGGTTACGAACCATTGCGCGGCCCAGAGCGACACGCTGGCGCTGGCCGCCGGACAGAGCCTTGGGCTTGCGGTCCAGCAGGTGCTCGATCTCAAGGATCTTGGCAGCCTCATGGACGCGGCGGTCGATCTCGTCCTTCGGGGTCTTGCGCAGCTCCAGACCGAAAGCGATGTTCTTGTAGACGGTCATGTGGGGGTACAGAGCGTAGCTCTGGAAGACCATGGCGATGTCGCGGTCCTTCGGGGGGACGTCGTTGATGAGACGGCCGCCGATGTACATCTCGCCCTTGGAGATCTCCTCCAGACCGGCGATCATGCGCAGGGTGGTGGACTTACCGCAGCCAGAGGGGCCGACGAAGATGATGAACTCCTTGTCCTGAATCTCGAGGTTGAAATCGGTGACAGAAGGAGCAGTAGCACCGGGGTAGATCTTGTAGATATGCTGGCAGCTGATCGAAGCCATAACGCATTTTCCTCCATTGATGTTGTTTCACTCATAGGCCCACGCTTGACGATGAGCCGTTTCATTGCTATTATAATAGCAGATTATTTTGTGATATGAAATAGCATTTTATTGATTCGAGGTGTCAGATATTGATTTACGCACCCAGCACCACCGCCGCCCTCGGCGTCGTGGAGGATGTCCAGCCGGAAACGCCCCTGACCCTGCGGGGCGAAGGGCTTTGGGTCTGTCTCATTTCCAGCGGAAAATGCGTCGTCTCCCTGTCGGAAACGGGGGCAGCGCCCGGCGGCTCTGCCCTCCTGCTGCCGCCCCAGAACGCGGCGGCGGGCCATCTCGTGCTGAGCCGGGGGCCTCTGACCCTCGCGCCGGAAAACGAGTGCCATCTGCTCTGCGTCCAGCTTACGGGGCAGGCGGCAGAGCAGTTCCTCGGGGGGCTGTCTGAGATGCCCTTCCTCGCCCGGGGCGAGACCTGCCCGGCGGCGGCAGAGCTGATGGGACGCCTCGCCGAGGAGCGGGACGCTTCCGAGCGGGTGCGGAGCCAGCTGGCCTTTGCCCTACTGTGTGAGCTTTCAGACGCCGACAGCGCCGCCCCGGCCCTGCCCCCGCTGGTGGCTGCGGCCATCGAGGACATCCGCAGGAACTACGCCGGGCTTTACGGCGTAGAGGAGCTGAGCGAGCGTCTGGGCGTTTCCAAGAGCCACCTCGTCCGGGCTTTCACGGCGGCGCTGGGCGTCTCGCCGGGGCGGTATCTCACCAGTGTCCGCATCGAGGCCGCCATGCGGCTCCTGCTCCACCGGGAGTACACGCTGGACGTCATTGCCAGCCTCTGCGGCTTTTCGGGGGCGAACTATCTCTGCCGCGTCTTTAAAAAAACGACCGGCCAATCCCCCACGCAGTGGCGGGCGATGGCCGGTCGGAGCGCCCTGCCCGGGCTTTCGCCCGAGCAGCAGCGACTGGAACAGGAATTGTTTATTTAACAGGCTTCCGCTTCAGCAGAAAGAGGGTCAGGCAGGCCGTGATGGCCTCCGAGGCCGGGAATGCAGCCCAGACGCCGTTCATCCCGAAGAGGGCGCTCAGCACCAGCGAGCAGGCCACGATGGCCGCGACGCCCCGGGACAGCGAGGTGGCAGAGGCCTCTGCGGGGCGGTCTACCGCGCCCAGATAGCCTGCGGCCACGATGTTGAAGCCCGCGAAGAAGTAGCCGAGGAAGTAGATGCGCATTCCTCGGAAGGCATACTCTGCCATGAGGGCCGAGTTCTCGCTGTTGAAGACGGCGACGATGGGGCCGGTGAACCCGAAGAGAACGGCATACAATGCCGCCGCCAGTGCAAGAGCGGTCCCGCTGCCCAGCAGCAGGAGCTTATGCGCTCCGGCGGCATCGTTTTTGCCGTAGCACCGGCTCACCAGCGGCTGTGCGCCCTGCGCCACGCCGTTGAAGATGGCCGTCGCCACCAGCGCGTAATTCGCCACGACGCCGTAGGCCGCCACGGCCACATTGCCCGCCAGACGGAGGAGGAGCAGGTTGAAGACGGTGGTGGTCACGCCCGAGGACATCTCCCCCACGAAGCCTGACACGCCCAGCTGGCAGCTCTGGGCCAGAAGCCTCGGCGAGGGCAGCTGCCGCACGAAGCGGATGGTGTTTTCCTTCTTGAGAAAGTGGCGGCTGCAAATGAGGATGCTCAGCACCGGCGACACCGCCGTTGCCAGCGCCGCGCCGGGCAGGCCGAGGCCCATGGGGAACATGAAGATATAGTCGAACACCACATTGAAGAGGCTGCCGCACAGCGTCGCTACCATCGCCAGCGAGGGGTCGCCGTCGTTGCGGACGAAGGATGCGACGATGTAGTTGCACATGAAGAAAGGAGTGAACAGCAGGAAGATGCGGGCGTACCCCACACCGAGCGCGATGATCTCACAGTCGCCGCCCATGAGCCGCAGCAGTACCTCGGGGCAGAAAACTCCCGCCAGCATGAAGGGCAGGGCGAACACCAACGCCCAGAGCAGGGCGTTGGAGAAATAGCGCACCGCGCGCTCGTCCCCCTGCGCCCGGAGGATGGCGTAGCGGGTGGCTGCGCCGAGGCCCAGCATCGAGCCGATGGCAAAGATGAAGTTGTAGATGGGCAGGCAGAGGTTGAGCAGGGCGACGCCGTCGGTGCCCGCCGCCTGCGAGATGAAATAGGTGTCCGCCAGAATGTAGCAGGATGTGCCCAGAAGGCCGAAAATGTTCTGGCTGACGTATTTGAAATACTGTCTGGTAAGGCTCATATTTTCCTCGTCAAATATCACATTTTTGTCGTTGCAGCTTTGGATATACTGCCATATTGGGTCAGTCTATCACAATCCGACCAAAGGTGTCAAGCGCTCCATTTGCACAAATGCCCGGATGGGTGTATACTGTAGTTTGTTTTTGAAACTGCACCGAAAGGAGGGCGCATCATGTCGGGCAGAACCTTATATTGTCTCGGCGAGGCGTGGCTCGAGCTGGAAAGCCCTGCCTCGCTCGCGTCGGCAGAGGCGTTCCGGCCCCGGGTGGGCGGCAGTGCCGCCGCGCTGGCGCTGGCCTATGCGGCGCTGGGCGGCAGAGCTGCCCTTCTGGGCCAGCTGGGGGAGGATGCCTTCGGGCACCGCATTGCAGACGCGCTGGCCGACGCCGGCGTGGATGTCCGCCGCCTCTGCTTCACCTCCCGCGCCCCCACGCCTCTCCTCTTCCGGGGCGGCGGAGGGGCGCTGCCCTGCCGCATCCGCTCGGCCGACCTGCTCTACTCTGCCGGGCAGCTGGGAGAGGGCTGGGCCGCAGACGCCGGGGTGCTGGCCCTTTCCAGCGCCTGCCTCGTAGACAGCCCCTGCCGCTTCACCCACCTCTCTGCGCTGGATACGGCCCACGCCTCCGGTGTGCCGGTCTGCTTCGTCCCCGCCCTCCGTCCGGCCCTCTGGCCCAGCGAAAAGACCCTGCGGGACACGGTGCTGCAGTTCCTCCCTTTTGCAGACCTGCTGGTCCTCACCGAGGACGAGATGGAGCTTCTGCTGGACACCCGGGCCTATCAGGTAGGGCTGTTCTTCCTGCTGCGGGGGCACGTCCAGCTGGTCCTGCTCCAGACCGCCGAGGGCGTCCACGCCTTCACCCGGACGGCACACGCCTTCTGGCCCGGCCTTTCGGCCCCGCCCGAGGAGCTGGCTGCGCGGCTGCTGTTCCGGCTCGACGCGCAGGACGCCGCCCTGAAAAAGCTCATGAAATACAGTGCAGCCGCCCTTCAGACCCTGCTGTGACGCAGGAAAGCCCCCGCCTTGTGACAGGCGGGGGCTTTCCTTTTACCATCCGGAGGAGGATGAGCAGATCAGCTTATCAGTGGATGAACACCGGGCCAAGGGGATTGGCGATGGGGCTGACGTAGCCGCCCAGCAGCTTGGGGATCGCAAGGCTGATGTCGGGCACATAGGTCAGGAGCAGCAGGGCGATGAACATGCACAGATAGAACGGCAGGGTAGCCTTGACGACCTTCTCCATGGGGCGCTTTGCCACGGCAGAGCCGATGAACAGGACAGCGCCGACAGGGGGGGTCAGCAGGCCGATGCCGCAGTTCAGGACCATGATGATACCGAACTGGATGGGGTCGATGCCGATGGAGGTGGCGATGGGCAGCAGGATGGGGGTAGCGATCAGGATGATGGGAGCCATATCCATGATGCAGCCCAGCACCAGAATGATGAGGTCGATGAGCAGTGCGATGATGTAAGGATTGCTGGTGACGCTGGTGATGGCGTTTGCGGCCAGATCGGGCACGTGCAGCATGGTCAGGCAGTTGCCGAACACTGCAGAGGTGGCGATCAGGATCAGGACGATGGACAGGGTGTTGACGCACTCGTCCAGAGCGTACCAGACGCCCTTCCAGTCAAGGCCCTTGTAAACAAAGACGGAGACCAGCAGAGAGTAGATAACGGCGATAGCAGCGGACTCGGTGGCGGTAAAGACGCCGCCGACAACGCCGAAGACGACGATGACGACTGCGGCCAGTGCCCAGATGGAGGTGCCCAGCTGCTTGATGAAGCCTTTGATGGTGAAGGGAGAGCCCTTGGGGTAATTCTCCTTGACGGAGATGATGTAGGAGCCGATCATCAGGACGATGGCCAGCAGAGCGCCGGGCAGGTAGCCGGCGAGGAAGAGGCTGCCCACGGAGATGCCGCCAGCGGTGGTGGCGTAGATGACCATGTTATGGCTCGGGGGGACCAGCAGGCCCTCGCAAGAGGAGGTGATGGTGACAGCGGTGGAGAAGTCGGCGTCGTAGCCCTGATCGACCATCATGGGGATCATGATGGAGCCGATGGAAGCGGTATCTGCAGAAGCAGAACCGGAGATGCCGCCGAAGAAGTAGGAAGCAACGATGTTGACCATTGCCATGCCGCCGCGCATCCAGCCGACGCAGGCGTCAGCCAGCGCGATCAGCTTTTCGGAGATGCCGCCGCTGCCCATGAGGACGCCCATGGTGATGAAGAAGGGGACGGCCATCAGGCTGAAGGACGAAATGCCCTTGACCATCAGACGGCAGACATCGGTCAGCGCCTGACCCTGCACCATCAGGCAGAGCACGCTGGACAGGCCAACGGCGTATGCAATGGGGAAGCGCAGGAAGATCATGACGAAGAAGCTGACAAGAAGGACAACGATCGCCAGTGTCTGGACTGTCATATTAGTTCTCCTCCTTTACAAAAAAGCTCTTGACATGGTTATACAGCGCCTCGATCTCGAAGATGATCATGGCGACACCGGCCAGAGGCACCGGGAAGTACATCCAGAAACGGCTCAGCCAAGGCATCGAGACATAGAAGCCGCGGCCGCCCAGCGTGGTGGCATAGTTCCAGCCCACCACCATCATGATGATGCCGAGGACGCAGACTGCCAGATCCGCGAGGATGTCCAGCACCTTGACGACGATCTTGGGCAGATAGACGTCAAATGCGGTCATCCGGATGTGTGCGCCGCGGCGGATGGCCAGAGCGGCACTCAGCACGGCCATATAGCTCATGCAGGTCAGGACGACCTCTTCGGTCCATGCGGGGTCCGGGATGAATGGGACGTAACGACCGATGACCGACATGGTGGTGATGAGAATATCTGCGATCAGCAGCAGCTTGCAGATAAACAGAACCACTTTGTAGGTGATGTCGTACGCCGGCTTGATCTTATCCAGAGTGGTAAAGATTTTCGGCATAGGATCTCCTCCATACTCTATAAAAAACCCGGCGGGTCTGCGGGCGTATCCCGTAGTCCCCCGCCGGGCTTATGTACTACTTCAGGACAAAGACGCTGTTATCAGCCCTTCATATCCAGCAGCTTCTGGTACAGCTCAGCCTGATCCGAGGTGTTCTCGCTGATGACCTTAGCGCAAGCCTCCTGCCAAGGAGCCTTATCGGGGACATCGACGACGTTGCAGCCAGAGGACTTCAGCTCGTCGAGGACCTTGTTCTCAGCGCTCTCGGACAGGTCAGCGTTGAAGGCCTGCGTATCAGCACCGGCCTCCATGATGGCAGCCTGCTGGTTCTCGGTCAGCTTGGCCCAAGCGTTGTCGGTGATGACAGCCTGAATAGCGCCCAGAGTGTGGCCGTCGAGGATCAGGTTGTTTGCGACCTCGGGGAAGGCGTTGGACTTGTAGTTTGCGATGGGCTGCTCAGCGCCATCGACAACGCCGGTCTGCAGTGCGCTGTACAGCTCACCGAAGGAGACGACGGTGGGGTTCGCGCCCAGACCCTCGACCATGCCGTTCATGACGGGGTCGTTGGACACGCGCAGCTTCAGGCCCTTGAAGTCAGCGATGCCGGACACGGGCTTGACCGTGAAGAAGTGACGGAAGCCCTCTTCGCCGTAGAAGATACCACGGACGGGCAGGCCCAGCTCCTGAGGCTCGTTCAGGAACTCAGGTGCCAGCTCGCTGTTGGCGAAGTTCCAGAAGTGAGCGCGGTTCTCGAAGGTGAAGGGGATGGACAGCAGCTTGGACTTGTTGCAGCCGTAGCTGGTCAGTGCGAAAGCAGAGATACGGCTCATATCGATGGAGGTGGAGCCGCCGAGGATGGCGTCCAGAACGTCGTTCTCAGAACCCAGAACGCCGGAAGCCTGCACGTCGATGACGACGGAGCCGCCGGTCAGCTCTTCGACCTTCTCCTTGAAGTGGGTAGCGGTCTGGCCGACGATGGTATCCAGCGGGTTGACCTCAGCGTAGACCAGAGTCACCTTCGGGTCGGAAGCAGCAGCTGCAGCATCGCCGGCGGGGGCGGTGGAAGCAGCAGCGGAAGTAGCGGTAGAGGTTGCGGTGCTCTTGGAGCCACCGCAGGCGGTCAGTGCCAGAGCAGCGGCAGAAACGCCTGCTGCTGCCAGAAAGCTGCGACGAGAGATCTTCTTCATGATAATTGTCCTCCTAAAAAATTTCCTCTTGTACGTCGGCGCGCTCTGCACGGGTCGCACGCCGTCCGTTCATTTACTATACACACTTTAGCAAAAATTTTAAGCCAGAGCAAGGGGTTTTGAAAAATGTCCTGTTTTTCAAAAAAATGTGAGAAACACTTTTGTGCATCTTCTACAATCATCAGTGTGGTTTCTTCAGCATATCGCCCAACAAGATGAATACAATGTAATATTTGTGTCCTTTTCTCAGCTTTCCCGGATGCGCTGGAGGAGGCCGTTCTGCTCCCCGAAGCGCGCATACAGCGGCTCCACTGCCGCCCGGAAGCGGGCTTTCTCGGCGGCGGAAAGGGTCGTCACCTCCACGCCCCATGCCCGCATATGGGCCTCGGCGCTGGCCTCCCGCTCGGCCCAGAGGCGGCGTTCGGTCAGGGCGCTCTCCTTCCCGCAGGTGCGGACGATGTCGGGGAAGCTCTCGTCCAGCTTTGCCAGCTTTTCCATCGCGGCCTCGCTGGCCAGCTGCAATTCGGGCACACGGGTGTGCTCGTCCTCTAAAAAATAAGGTGCGACCTCGTAGTGGCCCATAGCCTCATAGCTGGGCCAGTTGTTCTCTGCGCCGTCGATCTCGGCGTTGTGGAGGGCCGCATACACCCGGCTGTAGACCACCTGCACAGGCTGTGCACCGAGGTCCTGTATCATCTCGCTCATCAGATCCGACTCCTGCACCCGGAGGGTCAGCCCCACGAGATCTGCCAGCGTCTCCACCTTTTCGCGGGTGTAGAAGCTGCGGACCCCGGCGTCGAACCACGACAGCCCCACAAGGTCCATCGCGCCGAGGCTGGAGAGGAACCCATCCCCGATCTCACCGTCCAGCACCCGCCACATCTGAGGGGCGTCGGTGTAGAGGAAAGGCAGCTGCAAAACGCTCAGGGTGGGCAGCTGCTCCGCCAGCTGGCTCAGGGAGACGCGGGCAAAGTCAATGCCGCCATACTGCATCTGCTCGATGACGCTCTGCTCGGCCCCCAGCCCGCCTCCGCTGTAGACGACGACCTTGACCCTCCCCTCCGTCCGCTGGGCCACAAGGTCGGCGAAGGCCAGCGCGGCCTGCGTGGTGGGGTAATCCTCGGGCTGGTTCTCGGCGTAGCGCAGGATAAGCTCCGGGCCGGTATATTCCTCGGCTCTGCCGCAGCCCACAGCGCCCAGTGCCGTGCAGGCGGCCAGCGCCAGCACACTGCGGCGGGAGATCCTCCGCCCGCTCAAAGCTCGGCCTCCGGGTCGGACTTCGCTTTCTGCCCCGCCTGACGGCGGTACTGGGTGGGGGTCATTCCGGTGCGCTTCTTGAACGCCCGGGCGAAGTAGCTGGCGTCCTCGTAGCCCACCATCGACGCCACCTCTGCCGAGGAGCGGAAGGGGTCGGCCAGCAGCTCCTTGGCTGCGTTGATGCGCAGCTCGGTGAGGCAGTCGAGGAAATTCATCTTCTGATACTTCTTGAACTGGGCCGACAGGTACGCCGGGCTGATGTGCAGGATCTCGCCCACGCTGTCCAGCGACAGGTCGAACATATAGTTGTCCTCGAGGTAACGGCGGACATGGGCCATGATGAGGGCCGCCTGACTGTTCTCGCCCTCCTCGGGGGACTCTTCGGCCTCCTCTCCGGCCGCAGGCGGTTCCGGCTGGGGCTGAGGCTGGGCGGCGGCCAGCTCCTCCAGCTTCCGCTCGGTCTGGATCTGCCGGATGGCCCGGCGCACCGAGGCCTCCAGCTCATCGGGGTCCACCGGCTTGAGCAGGTAGTCGCAGGCCCCCAGATGCACCGCCTCGTGGGCGTACTGGAACAGGCTGTAGGCCGTCACGAAGATGACCCGGCAGGAGGGCCGCTGGGCCAGCACAGCGCGGGCTGCGTCGAGGCCGCTCATCCCCGGCATCTCGATGTCCATGAGGATGAGGTCTGCGTTCCACAGCACCGCCGTGTCGGCAGCCTTGCGGCCGTTCTCGGCCATCTCCAAGACCACTTCCCGCTCAAAGCGGCGCTGGACGAGTTCTGCAAGCGCCTCCCGTTCCAGTTTTTCATCATCCGCGATCAACAGCCGGATCATCGTCCAATTCCTCCTCCAAAAGTTCTACTAAGGGCAGATACATACTGATGGCCGTGCCCCGGCCGGGGTGAGAGCGGATGACCAGCCGCCCCCGTTTGTCCAGAAGCCGCAGGCGCGCGGCCACATTGTAGACGCCGATGTGCTCCCAGCGCTCACCGGGCCGGGCCAGTGCGGCTTTCAGCTGGGCCAGCTGCTGGGGCTGGATGCCCACGCCGTTGTCGCAGACGCTGATATAGAGCAGCCCCTTCTCCCGCAGCGGGTTGATGCGGATGCGCACTACGCCGCCCTCTTCCTTGGGCGAGATGCCGTGCTTGAAGGCGTTCTCCACGATGGGCTGCAAGATAAAGGAGGGCACCATCGTCTCCGTCAGGTCGAGGGAGTCGGAGATGCGCCACACCATCTTCACCCGGTCGCCGAAGCGGACGTGATAGATGGAGTAGTATTCGTCCACGATGCGCACCTCCCGGGCCAGCGGCACCTGCTCGTCGTTGCTCATGAGGCTGTAGCGCAGCAGGTGGGACAGCGCTGTGATGAGGGCCTGCGTGCGGTAGGCTTTTTCCTGTCCGGCGGTCTGCAGGATCACGTTCAGGGTGTTGAAGAGGAAGTGGGGGTCGATCTGGCTGCGCAGCTGCTGCAGGCGGCTGCGCTCCATCCGGTTCTGCAGCTCCAACGCCTCCGTCTTCTGGCGGTGAAGCTCCCGCTCCATCTCGTTCTTCTCCCGCAGGGTAGTCACCTGCTCGGCCATCGAGTGCTTCATGTGATTGAACGCTTCGGTGAGCTGGGCCATCTCGGGCTGATGGGGCACAGGCAGGTCGGGCGAGTCGAACACGCCCCGGGTGACCTCCCGGGAGGCACCGATCAGCTGCTGCACCGGGGTCAGCAGGTGGATGACCGAAAGCGCCATGACGCAGCCCAGCGCGAGGCAGAGGGCCACCACGACGGTCTGCGCCCACTTGACCCGGTCGCTGAGGGCTGACACGGTGGTGTAGGTGCTCTGTGCGTCGGCGATGGCCCTGTTGAGCAGCTGCTGGGTGTATTGACGCAGATAGCCTCCGCAGGGGACGATCTTATTATAGTAGAGCTGGGCAGCCTGCGCGTCCTCGCCGGAGGCCACCGCCTCTTCCAGCTGGCCCACCAGCGCGGTGTAGCTGCTGTAGGTGGTGGAGACGGCGTTGTAGAGCAGATACTGCTCCTCGCTGACGGTGCCAATGTCGCCCTGAATGCGCCAGAGCCACGCGTTGGTGACAGAAAAGGCCCGGTTCAGTTCCTCGGTCAGCGCCTTGGCGTCGCCGTACTCCCAGCGGTAGTTCTCCATTGCCGAAAGGCTCTGCTCCACGCCGTTCTGGAAGCGGCTGATGGCGTTGAAGTTGCCCATCTGGTCGTCCAGCTCCCGCAGCACGGTGCCGGACTGGTAAAAGCTCAAGAATATCTGCCCTGCCAACGCCAGAAAAAATGCCGCCAGACAAAGGCTGATCTGCCCCTTCAGGGTCATCCTGCGCCCCACGCATCCGCCCTCCTCACTTGGTATTATTCCTCCCGCTCCGGCCTTTCTGCCGCCCGGGCGGAGCCTTGATCCATTTTCTTTTTCGTCCTATTTTAGCACATTTTAGGGCATCTGCGCAATATCATCCTTGATTGTTGGAAAACAATATGGTACTATGACCAAAAAGGAGGATATTTTATGTCTCAGCCGATCTCTGTTTCCGTCCAGATGGACGCTGCATCCTTCCACGATTTCGCCGCCTTCGACCTGATGCGCCACCGCAAGGCGTGGCACCGCCCTCTGGCCTTCACGGCCATCCTGCTGGCATCTGCCGGGGTCTGCCTCTCGCAGGTGGGGCAGAAAGACGGCGCGGCCCTGCTCACGGTAGTGCTTTCCGTCGTGGCTCTGGGCGTGCCCGCCGTCTACTTCTGGACCTTCTTCCACTCTCTGCGCCTTCAGATCAAAAAGATGGGCCTTCCCCGCCCCTTCTATCGGCTGACGCTGGACGATGCAGGGCTTTCGGTCTGGATGGCAGGCGAGCAGGACAAGCCCGAGCCGACCCGGAGTTATCCGTGGCATGACCTCCACCTCGCCTACCGCACACCGAACGCCATCTATCTCTACGTTCAGCAGACGCAGGCCTACCTGCTCAACGACAGCCTCGACGCCGCATGGAGCCTGCTGCAATCCTCCCTCCCGGCAGAACGCTTGCGCGACCTGCGATAAAACGTAAAAATCCCTCGCACAAGCCGTGCGAGGGATTTTTTTGACCTCTCAGTCTGCAAAACAAAAACAGACAGCGCCGTGGAAAGGAGGAGAAAGCGGCGCTGCCTGTATATAGGAACTCCTAAACATTTGCGGCTGTTAGGAGGTTGTTGGTAGTCTGTCCGCCGCCGTGGCTGTTGCCTCGCATTGGCTGGGGGACAGTGTTTTTTAGGGGCGCAGCACCCGCTGCGGGGGCCTGCGCATGAATCTTGCCTGCATGGCATCGTGGGAAGCTCAAAAGCCGGAGATGGGGGACTCACGTTTCTGTCTTCCCGACTGCACCCTTATTGTACCGGATAAAAATGGAGTTTCTTTGTGGTAGTTTTGAACAATCTGCAAACAAGATGTGGAAAACCGGAGAGCTTTCTTTTCCGCTCTGCTTGACATTCGGCACGGAACGAGGTATTGTTAATTTTATTGTGCAATATCTCTGGGAACCTTGTTTTTTGAGGGAGGGAAGAACTATGACCGACACGGCACAGCAGCAGAAAAAGACCCTGCTCATGACCGAGGGCAGCATCTGGAAGAGCATCCTGCTCTTCTCGGTGCCGCTCATCCTTGGCAACCTGCTCCAGCAGCTCTACAACACCGCCGACTCCATCATCGTCGGCAACTTTCTGGGCAGCAATGCGCTGGCCGCAGTAGGCTCCAGCGGCTCGCCCATCTACCTGCTCATCGGCTTCAGTCAGGGCGTGGCCGTGGGTGCAGGCGTCGTGGTGAGCCAATACCTCGGCGCGAAGGACAAAAAGGAGACCCGCATCGCCGTCCACACCTCGCTGGCCATCGCGGCCATCCTCGGCCTCATCCTCACGGTGGGCGGCATCGCGGTCAGCCGCACCCTGCTGGTCTGGATGAACACCCCCGACGAGGTGCTGGGCGATGCCGTCACCTACATGAAGCTCTACTTCGGCGGCGTGCTGTTCAGCGTCATCTATAATATGGCGGCAGGCATCCTCAACGCGGCGGGCAACTCCCGGCGCTCGGTCCTCTACCTTGCCTGCGCCTCCATCACCAACATCATCCTCGACCTCGTGTTCATCGCCGGGCTGAAGATGGGCGTGGCGGGCGCAGCCATCGCCACCGACATCAGCCAGCTCGTCTCCTGCGTGCTGAGCCTCCGTTTCCTGATGAAGGTGGACGCGGACTATAAAGTGGAGCTTTCCTCCGTCCGTCCCGACAAGCGGATGACCTCCCGCATCATCCGCATCGGCCTGCCCACCGGCATCCAGAACATGGTCATCTCCTTCTCAAATGTGCTGGTCCAGTCCAGCGTCAACAGCTACGGTGCCGCCGCCATGGCGGGCTTTGCCGCCTACATGAAGATCGACGGCTTCAACATCCTGCCCGTCACCAGCTTCAGCATGGCGGCCACCACCTTCGTGGGCCAGAACTACGGTGCCGGCAACCTCAAGCGGGTGAAGAAGGGCACATGGGTCACACTGGCCATGGGCGTGCTCTACACCCTCTGCACCGGTGCCCTGCTGCTGGCGTTCCAAACCCCCATCATGCACCTGTTCACCTCCGACGAGACGGTGGTCTCCTTCGGGTGCATCGCCATGCACTATTTCTGCCCCTTCTACTTCCTGCTGTCCATCCTCCACGGCATGGCAGGCGCCGTGCGCGGCACGGGCCGCAGCGTCCCCCCGATGGTGGTGCTGCTGGTCTCGCTGTGCCTGTTCCGGGTGGTATGGATCCAGTTCGTCCTTCCCTTCTTTTCGGGCATCGAGGGCGTGTTCGTCCTCTACCCGGTGTCGTGGGCACTGGGCGCGGCGCTGATGGTCCTCTACGCATGGAAAGGCAGCTGGATGACCTACGACCATTCCTGACCGGCATCACCTTCCATTCTATTTTTCCATTCGTCTTTTGGGGCCGTCTGTGGTATCCTTTATAGGCAGAAAAAACACAGATCTCATATCGCAGGAGGACTCATGCAAGCAGTGAAACAGGCAGTTAAAACAGAAACCGCACAGCAGCGCCCCGCCGGTGCACAGATGGCCCTGCGGATCCTTCTTTCTTTCATCAAGATCGGTGCCTTCACCTTCGGCAGCGGATGGAGCATCGTTGCCCAGATGGAGCAGGAATTCGTGGACAAGCGGGGCTGGATGACCAAGAGCGACCTGCTGGAACTCATCGCCGTGGGCAAGAGCCTGCCCGGCATCATGGTGGTGAACATCACCATGCTCTTCGGCTACCAGATGGCCGGGGCTTTGGGCGGTGTCTGCGCAGCCGTCGGCCTGTGCATCCCTGCCGTCATCACCCTCACCGTCGTGACGGCCATCTACGATGCCATCAAGGACAACTACTGGGTCTGGTCGGCCCTCCGGGGCGTCCAGTGCGCCGTGGCCCCCATCATCGGCGGCGCGGCCATCTCTCTCGGCAAAGACGCCCTGCGCAGCGCGGCGGCCATCATGATCTGCGCGGCGGCCTTCGTGCTCTGCTATTTTACGTCCATCAGCAACCTGACGCTGGTGATTGCCGGTGTGGTCATCGCACTGGTCTGGATGGGGGTGAGCGAACATGGCCGCAGCTGAGACCCTCATCCAGCTCTTTATCGCCTTCGCAAAGATCGGCTTCACCAGCTTCGGCGGCACCTCCATGATCCCCCTCATCATGGATGAGATGTCCTCCCATGGCTGGATGACCGACGCCGACCTGACGAACCTCATCGCCATCGCTGAGATGACCCCCGGCTCGCTGGGCGTCAACGCCGCCACCTTTGCAGGCACAAAGACAGCCGGGATGCTGGGCGGCATCTTTGCCGTGCTGGGCGTCCTCAGCCCCACCCTGACCCTGACCCTGCTGGCGGCAGTCTTCTTCCAGAAATTCCGCACCAGCAAGGTCATGAGCTACATCATGCGCATCGTCAAGCCCATCTGCATCGGCATGGTGCTGGGCGTGCTGGTGGGACTGTGCCGCCAGTCCTACCTCACCGAGGCAGGCGGCATCAGCCTGTCGGGCCTCTTCATCGGCATCCTCTGCTTCGTCCTACTTCAGAAATTCAAGCTCAGCGTGCCGAAGGTCATCGGCATCGCGGCTGCGCTGGGGCTGGTGTGCTTCGGGGTGTTCTGACTCCAACCTCTCAGTCTCGCTTCGCTCGACAGTTCCCTTACCGAGGGGAGGTGGCATCGCGTCAGCGATGACGAAGAGGTTTATTTTTTTATCGCCAGCGGCGACGGTCTTATGCTCACCTCGCCGTGGCAGAGGACCTCGGTGCGGCCTGCCTCCCGCTCCACGATGAGCCGCCCGGCGTCGTCGATGGCCACCGCCCTTGCGGCGTAGCTCTCGCCGCCGGCGCAGACCGTCACCCAGTGGCCGGGCACAAAGCACCGGGCGCGGTACTCGTCCAGACAGTCGAAGTCCGGGCAGAGGGCCAGCAGCTGGCGGGCGATCTCTCCCGCCAGCGCAGCCCGGCTCACCGGCGCAGGCCCGCCGGGGTAGAGGCTGCCCGCGATGGGCCGCAGCTCCTCGGGCCAGTCCTCCGGGCGGGAGGTGAGGTTGAGACCAATACCCGCCACCAGCCATTCCAGCTGGCCGCTCTCAAGGTCGGCCCCGGCCTCGGTCAGGATGCCGCAGACCTTTTTGCCGTTGTAGTAAAGGTCGTTGACCCACTTGATGCCCAGCTCCAGCCCGCAGAGCTTCTTCACGGCCCGGCAGACAGCCACCGCCGCGCTGACGGTGACGGCCTGCGCCTCGGTCATGGGCAGGCTGGGCCGCAGCACCAGCGAAAGATAGACGCCCTTTCCCACCGGGCTTTCAAACCGCCGCCCCAGCCGTCCCCGGCCCGCCGTCTGCTGGCCGGCAAGCACCATCGTGCCATGAGGCGCACCCTCAAGGGCCAGCGTCTTGGCGGTGCGGTTGGAGCTTTCCAGCGTGTCGTAGAGGAAGATGGGCGCGTCATACTCTCCCACCGCCTCGGCACAGAAGGGGTCGCCCCCTGCCAGCCGATAGCCCCGCCGGGGGGCAGCTTCCAGCGCATAGCCCTGCGCCGCCAGCGCGGCGGCGGCCTTGTGGACGGCGGCGCGGCTCACGCCCAGCTGCCGGGCCAGCTGCTGGCCCGAGATGCACTCGCCCTGCGCGGCGGAAAGGGCCGCCAAGAGGGCCTGTTTTGTGGCAGAGGCCATCGGATCTCCTCCTTTTTGGTGTGTAATAAGAGCATTCTACCACATTTTCAAAAATTTTCCCACGATTTTGCAGGTTTTTGCCCCGCTGTCTCGTATGGATAGACAGAGCGCTTGAAACGCAGGGCAGAAAGGAGGCGGAGCGCAGCCCTTGAACACACTGGAATTTGACCGGCTGGTGCAGAAGTACCAGTCCCTCGTCTACACCATCTGCCACCAGCTGGTGCCGGACGAGGGCGATGCGCAGGACCTGACGCAGGAGACCTTCCTCGCCGCGTGGCGGAACATGAGCCGCTGTCCTGTCGGGTACGAAAAGCAGTGGCTGGCCCGCATCGCCTCCAACAAAGCGAAGGACTACCTGCGCAGCGCATGGGCGCGCCGGATGAACACCCCCGGCGACGCTGTCCTTGCGCTGGAGGGCGCACCGCCCGGCAGCGAGCCGGAAACGCAGCTGCTGGAGGCGCTGGGCGAGGAAGAGCTGACCCAGCGCATCCTCGACCTGCGGGAACCCTATAAGACGCCCTGCCGCCTCGTGCTGCTGGAGCAGCACACCGCCGCCGAAGCCGCCCGGCTCTGCGGCAGGCCCCAGAAAACCGTGGAGGCGCAGGTCTACCGGGCCAAAAAGATGCTGGCCGCGCAGCTGAGCGCAGCCGGAAAGGAGGGCATTTAAATGGAATCGTTCCGGAAAGACGGCTGTCTGAGCGACGAAGGGCTGCACGCCCTCATCGCCGGACAGCTGGATGAGCTGGGGCGGCTGGAAGCCGCCGAACATCTCGCCTACTGCGACAAATGCACCGACCGCTACACTGCACTGCTGACTGCGGACGCTCTCTCCGACCCGCCCCGCAGCGTCCGCCGGACGGTGATGGGCACCATCTGGGTGCGGCTGATGCAGAGCACCTGCGGCCGGGCTGCGGTGGCGGGCGTCGCCGCTGTGCTGGCGCTGACCATCTGGCGCACCGGTGCGCTGACCTTCGTCACCGACCACAGCCGCGACCTGCAGGCCCTCCTGCCCGCCGTTCAGGTCACTCTGCCGGAAAAGCAGCCCCCGAAGCTCCTGCCGGAGAAGCTGGGCAGGCCGGTGGACTCCCGCCCCGGAGAGAACTTCTACACCCGCGTTTCTTCTGCGCTGGAAAGCCTGCTGAACGCGGCTGAAAACATCAAGTAAGGAGACCGTTATGCTGAAAAATGGATTTTTGACCTTCTGCTGCGCCTTCGTCCCCGGCGCAGGCCAGATGTATCAGGGCTATATGAAGCGGGGCCTCTCCCTCATCCTTACAGCCTGCTGCATCGGGATGGTGAGCTCACTGCTCAACCCGGTACTGCTCCTGCTTGTGATGGTGTGGATGTACAGCTTCTTTGACACCTTCAACCTCCGGGCGCAGATCCTCGCGGACACCGCGCCGGAGGACGACTACCTCATCCACTTCGACCCCCGCGACAGACGGCTGGCCCGGGCTCTGCTGGACAGCCACAAGCTGGTGGGCTGGGCGCTCATCGCCTTCGGTGCCCTCATCGCCTACCAGAGCCTCATCATGAACATTCTCGGCGACCTCGTCTACCGCTGGGGCCACTCCTCCCCCGTTTTCCGTGCCCTCTATCTCGTCATGGCCAGCCTGCCGGATGTGGTGGTCTGTGTGGTCCTCATCGTCTGCGGCGTCTGGCTGGTGAAAGGCCCCCATCCGGCCAAAAAGCCGGATGCCTCCAAGGACATCCCCGAGGATGCCGATTTCTGCGAATACCACGCCGATGAGCAGGAAAAGGCCCCTCTGCTCTCCTCTCCTGTGGTGAATGAAAATGAGGTGACGGATGATGGAACAGAACACGACGAATAAGCCCCTGCGCCGGGTGGGCACCCTGACGCTGGGCGTTTGCCTCATCGCGGCGGGCGTGCTCTTCCTGCTGGCCCGCTTCCTGCCCGGCCTGCCGTGGCTGGTCATCTGGCAGGTACTTCCGGCGGCGGGACTCATCCTGCTGGGGTGTGAGGTGCTCTACTACTCGGCCCGGCCCGGCGCGTGCCGGTGCGACTTCGGCTCGGTGGTGCTCTGCCTGCTGCTGATGGGCGGGTGTTTCGGCATCTCGACCCTCATGCTGCTGGCCCAGATGCTGGGCCGCGGCTACACGATCCACCTGTGAATACAAGAAAGCCTGTGCAGCTCTCCCGCCCCGGGAGGGTCTGCACAGGCTTTTTTCGTTTGAAGAGAGGGGCTTACTGCACGCCGGTCAGCTCAGCCAGCTTGTGGTAGATCTCGGTGTTGTCAAAGACGCCGCGGAACTTCTCCGCGCCGACGCCCAGCGCATAGATGTTGACGGGAGCGCCGGTGTGGGCATAGGTGGTGTGGTCCATGCCGGACTTGTGGTTGATGGTGTGGCAGACGGCCATGCTGAAGGGGATGTAGGTGCCGTACAGCTCATAATCCTGCTGGCTCATCTCCTTCTGAGAGGAAGAACCGACGGCCAGCGTCCGCTCGTAGGCCTTGCGCAGGTTCTCCACCTCGTAGTCGGTCAGCAGCAGCTTGCCTGCCTTGGCGGCATCGGGGTCGGTGGGCAGGGTCAGGCCGAAGTTGGCCTTCACGTCGGCCATCGCAGCCTCAAAGGGGGTCTTGTTGGCGATGTAGCCCTTGACGTAGGTGGAGTCGAACTTGGCGTAGGACATCTTCTGGTGGGTGAGGTTGGTCAGGAAGGTGTCGTAGTTGGTGGTCTTGTAGCCGATGGCCATGCCGCCGGTCTCGTGGTCGGCGGTGACGAGGATGAGGGTGTCGTTGGGGTGGGCGTTGTAGAAGTCCACCGCAGTCTGCACGGCGTTGCTCATCTCGAGAACGTCATGGATGGAGGCGGCAGCATCGTTGGCGTGGCAGGCCCAGTCGATCTTGCCGGACTCGGTCATCAGGAAGAAGCCCTTCTTGTTGTCCAGCAGCTCGATGCCCTTCTTGACGTAGTCGGTCAGCTGCCACTCGCCTGCGGCGGCATCCATGGAGTAGTTCATAGCCTTGCCGTCGGCCAGTGCCTCCGCGATAATGAGGGTCTTGCCTGCACCGGCCTTGAGGGCGGCGGCGTCTGCCTGACGGGTGACGACGTTATAGCCGTTCTGGGCAGCGATCTCGTGGTTGTTGGGGCCGGTGCCGTCGCCGTTCACCTTCTGGAACTCACCGCCTGCGAAGTATTCGAAGCCGGAGGCGGCCAGCTCTTTGCCGATGGCGTAGTAGTTCTTGCGGGTCTTCTGGTGTGCGTAGAAGGCAGCAGGGGTGGCGTGGTCAATGTTGACGGAGGAGACGACGCCCACCTTGTAGTTCTTCTGGGCATGGAGCTTCTCGGCGATGGTCTCATAGGGCACATCGCGGGTCCAAGGACACATATTGATGACGCCGCTCTCGGTCTTGTGGCCGGTGGCGATGGAGGTAGCAGTGGAAGCGGAGTCGGGGCAGAAGGAGGTGCTGTCATAGGTGGTCACGCTGCCCACCTCGGGGAACTGGGTGAAGCTCAGCTCGCCCTCGGTGACGGCGCCGTTGTTCTCCACCGTGCCCTTGTAGAAGCGGGCAGACTGGATCTGGGCCGTGCCCATGCCGTCGCCGATGAAGAGGAAGACATATTTGGGCTTGCCGCCGAAGATGCCCAGCAGGCCGTTCTCCTCCTCTGCTGCCTTGTCCACGTTGGGTGCAGCGGCATGGGCGGCTGCGGGAGCAGCGGCCAGCATACCGGCGGCAGACGCAAAAGCACCAGCCTTCAAAAAGCTGCGGCGGGACATTTTATTCTCTTTCATACCTGAAAGTCCTCTCTTTCCATGAGCCTCACAGGCTCGCTCTCTCTTTTTTGATCCTCGGGAACGGCCTTATTTTACCGCCCACGCCCCCGGCCCGAAACCATACCGGCGCAAAATCGGTGTAAAACCCCGGCGGCGGCTGAGGACTTTGTGTAAAAAAGAGGACTGTCCGGATGCAAAAAGCGCCCCTCCGCTTTACCGGAGAGGCGCTTTTGTATATCACAGGTCAATTATGCGTTGAAATTTTCCTCGTTCAGCAGGCCCTCGCTCTTGGCCACACAGATGCTGGCGACTGCGTCGCCCACCACGTTCAGGGAGGTGACGAGCATCTCGATGGGGCGGTTGATGGCAAGGATGAGGGAGTAGGCCAGCAGGGCGCTGTCGTTGACGAAGCCCGCGCCGGACAGGATGGTGAAGAGGATGACGGCCCCTGCGCCGGGAGCGGCGGGGGTGCCCACCGAGGCCAGCAGAGCCAGCAGGGCCACCACGACCAGCTGGGCGGGCGTGACGGTGTATCCGGCGCAGCCCGCGATAAAGACGGTGGCGACCACCTGCATGATGGCAGTGCCGTCCATGTTGATGGTCATGCCCAGCGGCAGGACGAAGGAGGCGATGGACTCATCGACGCCGAAGTCCTCGGTGCAGACCTTGATGTTCAGGGGCAGGGTCGCCGCGCTGGAGGAGGTGGAGAAGCCAAAAACGGCCACATTAGCGATCTTCTTGATGAAGGTGATGGGGTTTTGCTTCGCGCCCAGCGCCACCACCAAAGGGTAGGCCACCAGCAGGAAGACCAAGAGCAGAGCCACCGTGACCACCACGTACACCAGCGCAGGCTTGAGGTAGTCGATGCCGTAGATGGCGAAGGTGCGGGTCAGCAGCACGAAGACAGCGAAGGGGGCGAAGGTCGTGACCACGAAGTTGAGGAAGACCACCACCACATCGTTCACCTCGCCCAGCAGGCGGCGGAGGGTGGCCGTGCGGCTCTCACCCAGCACATTCATGCTCAGACCCACGGCCACGGCGAGGAAGACGGAGGAGAGCACCGCGTTGTTGCTGCCGAACGCCGTGACGATGTTGGAGGGGATGACGTTCAGCACCACGTTCAGGGGGTTGGAGCCGGTGGAGCCGGCGGCCTCGGTCAGGCCCTCGATGTGGGTGTTGAACAGGCCCATGGAATAGGTGGCATAGCCCACGCAGCCGGCCAGTGCCAGCGCCATAAAGGAGCACAGCAGGAACCAGAAGAGGGTCTTGGCCGAGATGCGGCCCATGGTGCGGGTGTCGGCGATGCTGCCGATGGCCAGCGCGATGGAGGTGAACACCATCGGGATGATGACCAGCTGCAGTGCCTTGATGAAGAGCTGGCCAATGATATAGAACAGGCCCAGTGCACGTTCTGCGCCCTCGGTGGTGATGTCCTGAAAGAGCAGGTCGTTGATGGTCTGCCAGATGCCGCTGTTGCCGGAAGCAACGAGCTTCTCACGCAGCATCATAAAGGCAAAGCCTGCCGCAAGGCCGCAGACCAGAGATACTGCCATCCTTTTCGCTAGGAGCGAGCCGCTGTTTTTATTTTTTTTCATACGATTTTCCTCACTTTTTTCCGTTTCCCAGTGTGTTTCGGTCGCATTCGGTCTATCTTACCACGATACACTGTTGGATGCAAGGGAAAAATCGTCTTTTCAGGCGATTTTTTTGGAAAAGTATGACATATAAAAAATCTGTGTAAAAATTACGTTTAGGATAAAGAAAACCTCTCCGTCACGCCTACGGCGTGACG
>NZ_JAJEQL010000030.1:0-25291 GCF_020687345.1 Faecalibacterium butyricigenerans | reverse complement strand
TCAACTTCACGGATGATGCCAAAACGGTCACCCGTGAGGAAGTGTTGGGTTCGAGTGCCGTGGACAATGCTCCACCACAAATCCCCAAACCAAACGGTTTGGGGATTTTTTGTTTGCTGTAGCGCCGCCGAGGCAGATGTGATATACTCGGCGTAACAAATCGAAATTTGACAAAGGAGTGTGATGATATGGGTAAAGCGATTTTGGCAGCAATCGTTACATTGATTGTTGGTTATTTAGGTATGGTCGTAGGACTTGAACTTTTAGGTAATTGGGTTGAGTTTGGATTGCTCATTGCTATTGCAGTAATGGGTGCTTTTATCATCTACTTCAATGACAAGAAGTAAGACAATCCCAGTTTGCCGTACTCCTTCCAGCAGGGTTTGAGGCAGGCACGCCCCAACAAGAAGCTGTCCCAAAGGGGCAAGAATTTTCAAGATGGGACACAGATTTTATTCTTGACCCTCAGAAAGAAAAGTACGTTGCCAAAACCGAAGAGGGTGAAATCGTTGCGCTGGGTGCTTACCGTGTTCGGGAAGGAAGCGTAGCGGTCTATATTGCCTACATCGAAAGCCAGCCGGAAAGCAACCCCACTCTGACAAGGCAAAAGAAGTATCAGGGCATTGGGAAAGCCATGATCGCATTCGGCATCCAGCTTTCGATCGATGCAAACTGCAACGGCGTGGTTGTTTTTGAAGCAAAAACAGACGAGCTGGAACAGCATTATATCCGGGATTTTGGCGCACGTCCGGTAGCATCTCTGTATCCGGATGGACCCAAGACTTTTATGATTGCTGATCAGGCAGCTAAAGATATTTTTTCTTCGTATCTTTTCTGAGAAAGGAGAAAATTATATGAAAGAGTACAATAAAGATTTTGACCTTGATTTTTCTCCCATGTCAGATGAAACCATGTCGTGGCTGGACGAACTGCTTATGACTTGTAAGCACTTTAATGTGGATTACTATAATGCGTCTGAAAAAGACCGTGCCTTTGTGGAGGCCGTAGCACGAAAAAATTATGGTCTGAAACAGGCTTACGCCAATGGAAAAACCGCTTCCACCGTTGCGCCATTCTTTGGCATTCATCGTGCCGGCTGAGCACATCAGGTTCGCCTGCCATGGACATGCTCCACCGCAAAAATCACCCTCCTCCGCAACCGCTCGTTGCTTGCTTTTCACTGCTTTTCTGATACACTGGACACAGAAGGCGGTGATAACAATGAACACAAAAGACATTCTCCGACAGTTGCGGGTTCAGAAAGGGCTTTCGCAGGACGAACTAGCCGAAAAGCTCTACGTGACCCGGCAGGCGGTGTCCCGCTGGGAGACGGGCGAGACGACGCCGAACGTCGAAACGCTGAAACTGCTCTCGCGTTTTTTTGATGTCTCCATCAACACCCTGCTGGGCACTCCCCGAGCACTGGTCTGCCAGTGCTGCGGGATGCCGCTGGACGATGCGAGCCTCAGCCGCGAGCTGGACGGCGCGTTCAACGAGGACTACTGCAAATGGTGCTACCACGACGGCACGTTCCAGTACGAAAGCAAGGAGCAGCTCATCGATTTCTGCGTCGAACACATGGCCACCGAAACTTGGCCCAAAGAGCAGGTTCGCGCCCACATGGAAGCGGTCGTTCCCCTACTCAAGCACTGGAAATAACAAAACGAGAGGCAGACGCCCCACACAGGAGCGTCTGCCTCTCGTTTTGTTCCGGGCTGTTGCAGAGCAGCCCAATTTGGAAACCCAGTGATAAAAGGAGAACGGGGGAAATCGTTTAAAGGCTGATGTCCTTGCCGCCGTTGAGCTTGCTGAAGGCCAGCAGGGAGATGACGGTCAGGATGGTCATGATGGTGGACAATGCGGCTGCGGTGCCGTAGTTGCCGCGGATGACCTCGGTGTAGATGGCCACCGTCAGGGTCTTGGTCTTGCCGGTATACAGGATGATGGCGGTGGACAGCTCACTGATCATCGTGACCCAGCTCAGGATAGCACCGGAGATGATACCGGAGGCCATCATGGGCACCGTGATGCGGAAGAATGCCTTCATCTTCGAAGCACCCAGCGAGATGGCGGCTTCCTCGATGCTCATGGGGATCTGCTGCAGAATGGCCACCGACGAGCGGATGGTATAGGGCAGACGCCGGATGATGAGGGCCACCACCATGATGAGCATGGTGCCGCTGATGAGGAGCGGGGGCTTATTGAAGCCGATGAGCAGCGCAATGCCAAGGACCGTGCCGGGCACGATGTAGGGGATCATCGAGAGGATATCCACCACGTTGGTCAGGGCGTTGCGGCGGCGCACCACCAGATAGGCGATGAGGACAGCCAGCAGCACGATGACGACCAGCGCCAGCAGGGGGATGATGATGGTGTTCTGGATGCTGCGGCCCAGCTTGCCGATGGCGGTCTGGTAGCTCTGCAGCGAGTAGCCGTCCACGAAGATCTTGCCCTGCGTGTTCTTGAACGAGGTGTAGATGACGTAGGCCTGCGGCAGGATGGCGATGCCCACCACAAGGTAGACCGCCAGATGCACCAGAGCGTTGATGCCCTTGCGGGCCTCGCGCTCCTCCACGGGGTGCATACTGTTCAGCGCGAAGGCGTTCTTGTTGGAAACGTACTTCTGGACGAGGAAGACCAGCGTGGTGATGACGATGGCGATGACGGCGATGGCGGCTGCAAAGCCGTCGCTGCCGCCGACCTCGTTGATGAACTCGGTGTAGAGGACGACGGGGAAGGTGCGGTAGCCCTCGCCGATGAGCATCGGGGTGCCGAAGTCTGCAAAGGAGCGCATGAACACCAGCAGAGCTGCGGCCAGCAGGGTGGGCATGATAAGGGGCACGACCACCTTGAAGAAGCAGGCAATGCCCGAGCAGCCGAGGTTCTCAGCCGCCTCGATGAGGGAGTTGTCGATGTTCTTCAGCGCGCCCTTGGCGTAGAGGAACACCAGCGGGAACAGCTGGAGTGTCATGACCAGCACGATGCCGCCGAAGCCGTAGATTTCCGGGATGGCGATGCCGAAGTTCTTTAAGAAGGTGGTGATGACGCCGCTGCGGCCCAGCAGCAGGATCCACGAGTAGGCACCGATGAAGGGGGCCGACATGGATGCCACCACGATGAGGATGTTCAGCACGCTCTTGCCCTTGATCTTAAAGATCGTGAACAGGTAGGCCAGCGGGGTGCCGATGGCGATGGAGAGCACCGTCGCCGTGATGGACACCTTGAAGCTGTTGATAAGGGTATCGAAATAGTAGCTCTTGGAGAAGAACTTGGTGAAATAAGCCAGCGTGAAGCCGCCGGTGTCGGGGTCCATCACAGACTGCCGGATGAGGTACGCCATCGGGTAAAGCAGGAACAGCGCATAGAGGGCGATCGTTACCAGCGTGATGGCACCCCAGACATCAAGACGGAACTTATTATTGTTTTTCATAAGCGTCGCTCCTGATGAGATTGGTATCGCCGTCCTTGGTAAAGACGTTGATCTTCTCTTTCTTGACCTTCAGCAGCACCTTCTCGCCCTTCTTGAGGCCCTCGCCGATGGAGGACTCCTCCACGATCTCCACCGAGTCACCCTGATCGGTGTCGATGGTGTAGTGGGTGTTGAGGCCGAGGTAGGTGCACTCCTGCACGGTGCCGTGGATGCCCTCGGTGCCATCCTTGCAGATGATGAACTCCTCCGGGCGGATGGAGCAGCGCACCTCCTGCTCTGCGGCCTTGTCCAGAGCGTCGATGTGCTCATGGTAGCCGTCCGCAAAGGTGATGACGCCGCCCTTGACATGGGCGTTCACGATGTTGGTGCGTCCGATGAAGGTGGCCACGAAGACATTCTTCGGGCGCTGGTAGATGTCGCGGGGGGTGCCGACGTGCTGGATGACGCCATCCTTCATGACGGCGATGCGGTCACTGATGGCCATTGCCTCTTCCTGATCGTGGGTGACATACACGGTGGTGATGCCCACGCTCTTCTGGGTGTGGCGGATGACGCTGCGCATCTCGATGCGGAGCTTTGCGTCCAGATTGGACAGCGGCTCGTCCATCAGCAGCACATCCGGCGAGATGACCAGCGCGCGGGCCAGTGCGATGCGCTGCTGCTGGCCGCCGGACAGCTGGTTGGGCATACGGTCGGCATACTGCATGATCTGCATCAGGTTCAGGAACTCATCCGTCCGCTTCTTGATCTCGGCCTTGTCCACCTTGCGGTTCTTCAGGCCGAAGGCCACATTGTCCCGGACGGAGAGGTTCGGGAAGATGGCGTAGTTCTGGAACACCATGCCGATGTTGCGCTTGCTGGGGTCCATATCGTTGATCCGCTTCTCATTGAAGAAGATGTCGCCGCCCTCGATGGAGTTGAAGCCTGCGATCATACGGAGAAGGGTGGTCTTGCCGCAGCCGGAGGGGCCGAGCAGGGTGAACAGCTCCCCATCTCCGATCTCCAGATTCAGATCCGGGATGACCGTATTATTCCCGTAGCGCTTTACTGCGTCTTTAACTGATATTCTGCTCATACTAGCCTCCTGCTGCCCTTCGAATTACTTGCTCTGCAGATCGGTGAAGATCTCGGTGTACTTGTCCACCAGCTCTGCCTTGTGGGCGCTGACGTAGGGGATGTCCTCTTCGATGACATTGATGTCTGCCATCGGGGTCATAGCGTCGTTGGTGGCGGCGTCCTTCATGACGGGGCGGTTGGTCAGGGTGCTGCCCCAGATGTTCTGCACTTCCTCGCTCAGGATGAAGTCGATGAACAGCTTGGCGTTGTCCATGTTCTTTGCGCCCTTGATGATGGTGGCGGAAGCAGGCAGGAAGACGGTGCCCTCCTTCATGTAGACGAGCTTGACGGGTGCGCCGTCCAGAACCAGCTGTGCGCAGGGATCCTCATAGGACAGGCCCACCACATACTCACCGTCGGCGACTCCCTTGTAGACGGCGCTGGAGCTTTCGCAGATCTTGCCGTCCACGTTCTCGAACAGGTCGTGGACGTACTGCCATGCCTTATCGTCCTCATAACCGCCCATCGCCAGCAGCATATTGGTCAGGTGTGCAAAGGCAGAAGAGGAGTTGGCCGGGTCGGCGGTGGCGATCTTACCCTTCAGCGCAGGGTTCAGCAGATCTTCGTAGCCCTCGATCTTGATGTCGCCGATGAGGTCGGTGTTGACGATGAGAACGCTGCCGTCCAGCACGTTGCCGGTGATGAAGCCGCACTTATTCTTGTAGGCATCGATGACGTTGCCGTCGTTGGCCGAGACATACGGCTCCCACAGATCCTCGTTGGTGTACATCAGCGACCAAGAGCCGCCGAACAGGACGTCGGCGTAGGGGTCATTCTTCTCGGACTGGATGCGCTTGACCAGCTCGCCGGTGCCGGCCTGGATCAGCTCGACATTGACGCCGTACTTTTCCTCGAACAGGGGGATGGTGGCGTTCAGCAGGCCTTCCGAGTTGGGCGAATAGATGACGATGTCGCCGCCGCCCTGTGCAGCAGTACCAGAAGCGGCAGTGGAAGCAGCGGTAGAACCGGCAGAAGAGGTGCTGGCGGAGGAGCCGCCGCAAGCGCTCAGAGCAGCAGAAGCTGCGATAACACCGGTAGCCATCAGGAACGAACGACGAGAAATCTTTTTCATAGTAAAAACCTCCATTTTTTACCTGAAACCTTTCGATAGTCCCATTTTAATGCTTTCCGCACAAAAATAATACTCAATTTGCAGAACAAATAGAAAAAATACCGAACAGGGGCTGTTCGGTATTTTTTCATTTTCTCCTATTTCAGGGTGCTCTGGTACTCCCGCACCGAGCAGCCCATGTATTTTTTGAAGACGTGGCTGAAGTACTTGTACTCGCCGATGCCGCACTCCCATCCGATCTGCGAGATGGGCAGCTCCCCTTTCCGGATGAGTTCAAGAGCGTTCTGGATGCGGCAGCGGTTGAGGTAGTCGATGACCGTCGTGCCAAGCTCTTTCTGGAACTTCTGGTTGATGTACCGCTCCGAGTAGTGGAACTGCTCCTGCAGGTCGGCAAGCGTGATCTTGCTCTGGTAATTCTCCTTCAGATAGGCCACGATGCGCAGCACCAGCGGGTCGGTGACTTTTTCCTCGCTGAGGGGCGGCAGGGCGGTCCGGCTGCGGACAGCCTCCGCCTCATCCTCCCGCTTCTGGAGATACTGGCTGTCCCCCGCGAGGCGGACGGCCTTTTCCAGCGCAGCGCCCATCTCGTCCATGTCGAGGGGCTTGAGCACATAGTCCGACACACCGTTCCGGATGGCCTGCTGGGCATACTCGAACTCCGAGTAGCCCGTCAGGATGATAGCGATGTACTTGTACTCCTCCCGGGTGTCGGCGATCATCTCAAGGCCGCTCTTCACCGGCATGGTGATGTCGGTGATGACGATGTCGGGCCGCAGCTCTGCGATCTTTTCTTCGCCCACTGCCCCGTTCTCGGCCTCCGCCACGACGCTGCACCCATATTCCTCCCACGGCACCGAATAGCGGATGCCCTTGCGGATGATCTCTTCGTCTTCTACCAGCAGAACGCGATACATGGTCTACCTCCCTCCCCGCCGGAGCTTGAGCTTCACCGTGAAGCCCTCGCCCTCGGCGCTGTCAATGGTCAGGCCGCTGTCGCCGCCGTAGCCCAGCCAGATGCGGCGGTTGATGTTTTGCAGGCCGTTGTGTTCAATGTTCACTTCCTCTGAGCGCAGGATGCCCCGCAGCTGTTCCAGCGTCGCTGCGTCCACCCCGCCGCCGTTGTCCTCTACCGTGAAATAGAGCGCGTCCTCCTCCAGCCAGCCCCGCGTCCTGACGTGGATGCGGGGCTTCTTCTGAAAGCCGTATTTGATGCTGTTCTCCAGCAGAGGCTGCAAAAGCAGCTTCGGGATGATGAACTCCATGCAGGCGTCGTCGATGTCCATCTCGTAGGAGAAGTTCGCGCCGAAGCGGGTGGACTGGATGACGAGATAGTCCTGCAGATACTTCAGGTCTTCCCGGACGGTGACGTTATGCTTGGTGTTGTTGATGCTGTAGCGCAGGATGCCGATGAACCGCCCGATGAGCTGCTGGGCGCGCTGGGGGTCCGCCGGGATGAGATAACGGATGTTGTCCAGTGTGTTATAGATAAAGTGGGGGTTGATCTGGGCCTGCAGGTTCTGCATCTCCATCCGGCTGTTCACCTCGACGAGGTCCATGTTCCGCTGGCTCAGCTCCTGAATGCTGCGCACCATCTTGTTGACCTGATGGGCGATCTCTTCGATCTCGTCGCCGGTGTCGATCTCAATGATATGGTCGGGGTCTTCCTTCCGGATGAACCGGATCTCCTGCACGAGGGTGTCCACCGACTTCACCATCTGCTCGGTCATGACGTGCATGATGCGGACGAACATCGCCGACCAGCTCAGGCCCAGCATCAAAATCAGGAACAGCCCCACCAGAAGATAATCGTAGTTCGGGGGCGAGTAGATGAAGGAATAAGCCAGCACCGTGCCGTTTTCCAGCGAGCGGCTGCTGCGCAGATAGCGGCTCCCATCCACCTTCACATACCGCGCCGCGTCGGCGGGGCGGTATTTGTTGGCGTTCTTCTGGGAGAGGAAGGAGGCGTTCGAGCAGGCGATGACATCGCCGTTGGGCTTGGTGAGGATGGCGTCGTACTGGTATCGGCTGAACAGCTTCGTCCAGTCGTTCTCGTTCAGATAGACCGCCGCCGCACCCTGATATTCGCCGTCCCGGTAGAGGGGGTGTATCATGACGTATTCCGAGCTGTTGGCCCGGAAGTGGTAGACCGTGGTATAGACGGCCCGCATGAGGTGGCAGGCGTTTTCCTCCGCGATGCGGTTGAACTCCTGCCGGTGCAGGTTCATCTCCCCCTCTGAGAAGGTCGTGAACCGCACCTCTCCCTTGGAGTCGGTCAGGATGAGCTGGAGCTCCACAAGGGCCGAGACGTTGTACTGGCTGATGAGATAGCGCAGATTGTCCTGATCCTTCCGCCGGTCGGAGAGGAACAGCTCGGTGTGGTCCGCGTCCAGCAGGAACGCCGCCGTGTCGTTGTACACCTCTTGGAAGGTAGCGGCGACGCCCGCGAGATGGTCTTCCCGCCGGGCGTTCTGGTTCAGGGTGTTCACGGCGGCGATGGCCACGAGGAACAAAAGGCACCCCAGAAGCAGGCTCGTGACCAGCCTGCGGGAAACGCTCCGCTCCAGTTCCCGCCGGAAGCGGCTCTTTTTGTAGGTGCGGTCGGGGGAATGATAGTCCATGCTTCAGCGCTCCTGCCTTTATTTTTTCGGGGCTTCGGCAAACTTTGCCATGCTTCGATTATAATGCCTCCGGACGGATGCGTCAACCGGGCCGCAGTGTTTTCGCTCCCGGGTATAGCGCACCGCCCCGCAGTATGGTATACTCGGAAGCAGACTGGACGATAAAAAAGGAGAACGATCCGATGCAATACTATACCGCCCCCATGGAGGGGCTGACGGACCGCATCTGGCGGCAGGCACATCAGCGCTGGTTCGGCGCACCGGGCGCACCCGCCCGTTATTACGCGCCCTTCCTCTCCCCGCCCGAGAACCGGGTGCTCATCAAGAAGAAGATGGCCGAGCTTGACCCGGCGGCGAACCCCGGCGCGCCCGTCATCCCCCAGCTCCTCGCCAAGGACGGCGCACTGGCCGCATGGATGGTCACAGAGCTGCGCAGGCTGGGCTACACGGAGGTGAACCTCAACTTCGGCTGTCCCTCCGGCACTGTGACCGCCAAGGGCAAGGGTGCCGGGATGCTGCGGGACCCTGCAAAGCTCGAGGCCTTTCTGGACGAATTCTTTTCCCGGACGGAGGGGCCTGTCTCGGTCAAGACCCGGCTGGGCGTCACCCGTCCCGAGGAGTTCGACGCCATCCTCGACATCTATAACCGCTACCCCATCTGTGAGCTGACCATCCACCCCCGGGTCATGCGCCAGCTCTACCGGGGCGAGGCCGACCGCGCTGCCTTTGCAGCCTGTCTGCCCCGCTGCCGGATGCCCGTCTGCTACAACGGCGACATCACCACCCCGGCCCAGCTGGCCGCGCTGGAGGCAGAGCATCCGGCCCTCTCCGGCATCATGGTGGGCCGGGGCCTCATCGCCGACCCGGCCTTGCTGCGGCAGGCCGTGGGCGGTGCCCCTGCCAGCAAAGAAGAGCTTCGCGGCTACCTCGACGAGCTGTATCACGGCTACACCGCGCTGTTCGGCGCGTCCAGCTGCGCCGTCAGCCGGATGAAGGCCCACTGGCACTACCTCATCTGCCGGTTCGAGGGGTCGGAGGCGCTGGAAAAGCAGCTGCGCAAGGCCCGGGAGGGCTGGGAGTATGAGGTGGTCGTGAACCAAATCTTCACTCTTCCTCTGAAATGAAAAAGCCTGCCGCCCCGGAGGGACAGCAGGCCAGAAGGCGAAGGAACCTCAGACGTTCAGATAGCTGCGCAGCATGGCCTGCAGCAGATCGTCACGGTCTACTTTGCGGATAAGGGAACGCGCTCCTTTGTAAGTCGTGATATAGGTAGGATCTTCGGACAGGATATAGCCCACCAGCTGATTGACGGGGTTATAGCCTTTTTCCTTGAGTGCGTCGTACACCTGCTGCACGACTTCATGGATCTCGATGTCCTTCTGATCATGGATGGAAAAAATGGCAGTAGCGTCGCCCACGAAATACACCCCCTTAAATAACTATGATTCATTGTACACGACTTGCGGCAAAACTTCAAGTTTCCCCGGCGAGATTTGCACATTTTGCTTAAATTTTTTCGATTTTATCATGCAAATCAGCAAAGCTGTTTTTGCAGAAAGAGGCATATTATGATCTATGGCATCGGCTGCGACCTCTGCAGCACCGCCCGGATGGCAAAGAGCCTCGGCGGTGCCCACGGCCCTGCTTTTGCGGCCAGAGTCTTCGGCCCGTCCGAGCGGGAGGCTCTGGGCCTTACAGGGAGCATCCCGGACCCGCTCAGCGCCCACAAATCCGCCAGCGCGGCGGCAGATTTTGCCGCGAAGGAAGCCTTCCTCAAGGCGGCAGGCACCGGCCTTGCAGGGCCTTTCGCCCTCTGCGAGATCGAGGCCGTCCGGCTGGAAAGCGGCGCTCCGGAATACCGCTTTTCGGGCGGCAGCGCACGGTGGATGGCCGCACACGGCCTGCGGGCCAGTCTCTCCCTGAGTCACGACGGCGGCATGGCGCTGGCGTTCTGCATTCTGGAAACGGAAACCTGAATCTCCCTCCCGCATACAATGAGAGCAAGCTGTCCCCGCGTGCATAGCCTGCCCCCTGCCTGCCCATAATAAGGCCAGCAGAGGACGGCACCGCGCACCACATAGCGGGCCTCCCAGTATGCAAGGAGGGAGTTTTCATGGAGGTACACAGAGGAGAAGTTTTTTACGCCGACCTTTCGCCGGTGGTCGGCTCGGAGCAGGGCGGCGTCCGCCCGGTGCTCATCGTCCAGAACGAGATCGGCAACCGGCACAGCCCCACGGTCATCGCAGCCGCCATTACATCCCGGCTGGACAAAGCCCGGCTTCCCACCCACATCAACATCCGGGCCGCCGACACGGGCCTCGCCAAGGACAGCGTCGTCCTGCTCGAGCAGATCCGCACGCTGGACAAACACCGCCTGCGGGAGCGGGCCGGGCAGATCACCGCCGAGGACCAGCGCCGGGTGGATCAGGCACTGGATGTGAGCCTCGGCCTCAGCTCCTATTGAGAAGCCGTTTTGATCGGCACTATTTTTGAAAATTGCGATAAGACAGACAGCCGCCTCCACGCATTTGTGGAGGCGGCTGTCTGCTTTTTTATTGGAGATTCAAATTGAATGGATCACTCGGACTTCTGGACGCTGCCCTCTGCGTCGTGGAGCAGGGCATATTCCCGAATCTTTTCCAGCGTCTGCTCGCTCAGGATATGCTCTGCCTTGCAGGCATCCTCGGCGGCGACCTCTTCGTCCACACCCAGCTGCACGAAGAAATGGGTCAGCAGGCGGTGACGGCTGTAGATGCGCTCTGCGATCTCGCGGCCCGGCTCCAGAAGGGTCAGGTTGCCCTCGCCGTCCACCGCAATGTAGCCGTTCTCCCGCAGCTTTTTCATCGCAATGCTGACGCTGGCCTTGGTATAGCCCAGCTCGTTGACCACGTCGATGGAGCGCACGCGGCCCATCCGCTGGGTCAGCATAAGGATAGTCTCAAGATAATCTTCTGCGGATTGGTGGATCTGCATGGTTTTGTCGGCCTCCTGCCTCGTAAAATTCCCTGTCCGGGGCACACAGGCGTTCCGGTCTGGTTTGTTATAGGATACCACATTCCGTATCGTGTTGCAAGCCATTCGCAGAAAGTTTGTCAAATCAAACCAATTCCACCCTGCGCAATTTCGTCATTTTACCGTCTCGAGATAGGCCGCCGGGCCGGCCTCGTAGAGGTCGCCGCCGTGGGCGTCGAGGATGACCGTCAGCGGCATTTTTTCCACCGTCAGGCGGCGGACGGCCTCGCAGCCGAGGTCGGGCCATGCGATGACCTCCAGCGTCTGGACGCTCTGGGCCATCAGCGCACCGGCGCCGCCCAGCGCGGCCAGATAGACCGCGCCGTTGCGGACGACGGCCTCTTTGACTGCCGCGTCCCGCTTGCCCTTGCCGATCATGATCTTATTGCCGAGGTCCAGCAGGCGGGGACTCATGGCGTCCATCCGTCCGCTGGTGGTCGGCCCGGCCGAGCCGATGACCTCGCCGGGACGCTCCGGCGTCGGGCCGACGTAGTAGATGGCGCTGCCCTCCAAGTCGAAGGGGAGCTTTTCGCCCCGGTCCAGCGCTTCCAGCATCCGCTTGTGGGCCTGATCGCGGGCGGTGTACACCACACCGGACAGCAGCACCGTGTCTCCCGCCTTCAGGGGCGCGAGGTCTGCCGCCGTGCAAGGCGTGTTCAGTTCGTATTGCATCTTGTATTCTCCTTTAGCGTCCTTGCCCTCTCAGGCCGCTTCGCGTCCAGCTCTCCCAGAGGGAGAGCCTTTCGCCTACCGGCAAGCTCCAAGCCTCTCCCTTTGGGAGCAACAGTTCTGACCGCCGCCAGTGGCGGAAACAGGGAAGAGCTGTTGGGGCCGCGGCCAGCAAGACGCAAGTACTTTTCAAAGTACGAAGCGAATGCTGGGTGCCGCAACCCGGGCCGTGGCATTGCGAAGCAATGACGGAGAGGGCTAGCCCTCTTATAACACCGCAGATGCCCGCCGGGTGACATGGCAGGACACATTGACCGCCACGGGCAGACCCGCCACATGGGTAGGCATCTGCTCGATAGCAAGGCCGAGGCAGGTGGTCTTTCCACCGAAGCCCTGCGGCCCGATGCCCAGAGCATTGATGGCCGTCAGCAGCTCCCCCTCGAGGGCGGCGTAGTAGGGGTCCGGGTTCGGAACATCCAGCGGGCGGAGAAGGGCCTTTTTGGCAAGATACGCCACCTTATCAAAGCTGCCGCCCACGCCGATGCCCAGCACGATGGGCGGGCAGGGGTTCGAGCCAGCCAGCCTGACTGTCTCCACCACAAACTTCTTGAAGCCCTCCACGCCGTCGGCGGGCTTGAGCATCCGGATGCGGCTCATGTTCTCGCTGCCGAAGCCCTTCGGCGCCACGGTGATGGTGCAGCCGTCGCCGTCCACCAGATGCACCGTGATGGCGGCGGGGGTGTTGTCGCCGGTGTTGCCCCGGCGCAGCGGGTCGGCCACGATGCTCTTGCGCAGGTAGCCGTCGGTGTAGCCCCGCCGCACGCCCTCATGGATGGCGGCTTCAAAGCTGCCCTCGATGTGGACCTCCGTGCCCAGCTCCACAAACACGCAGGCCATGCCGGTGTCCTGACAGATGGGCAGAGCTTCTTCCCTCGCCGCTGCAAGGTTCGACCAGAGCAGGTCGAGGGTATTTTTTGCCAGCGGCCACGGTTCCTCGGCCCGGGCCTTGTCCAGCGCCTCCTGCACGTCCCGGGGCAGGCGGGTGTTGGCCTCGATGCAGAGACGGGCCACAGCGTCCGTGATTTGCTGTGCCGTGATCGTCCTCATGGAAACGCCCTCCGCTTACAGTCGGGCCACGCCGCTCTCGCGGGCAGCCTTTGCCACGGCAGATGCCACCGCATCGGCCACCCGGGGGTCGAATGCGCCGGGGATGATGTTCTCCTCGCTGCGGTCCTCGTCGGTGATGAGGTCAGCGATGGCGTAGGCGGCGGCCAGCTTCATCGTATCGTTGATGTCCCGGGCACGGACGCTCAGCGCGCCCTTGAACAGGCCCGGGAAGCAGAGGACGTTGTTGACCTGATTGGGGAAGTCGCTGCGGCCGGTGGCCATGACGCGGACGCCGCCCGCCTTGGCCTCGTCGGGCATGATCTCGGGGGTGGGGTTGGCCATGGCAAAGACGATGGCGTCCTTGTTCATGGTCTGGCACAGCTCGGTGGTCAGGATGCCGGGCTTGGACACGCCGATAAAGACGTCCGCGCCCGCAAGGGCCTCCTTCAGGCCGCCCTTGATCTGGCGGGGGTTGGTCACTTCACCCAGCCAGTTCTTGTGGGCCTCGGCGCTGTTGCAGCCCTTGTACAGGGTGCCGAACTGGTCCACGGCGATGATGTCTCTGGCACCGGCGGTCATCAGCATCTTGATGATGGCCGTACCGGCCGCACCGGGGCCGTTCAGGACGATGTGGACGTCCTCCATCTTCTTGCCCACCACACGCAGGGCGTTGATGAGGGCAGCGGTGACGACGATGGCCGTGCCATGCTGGTCGTCGTGGAAGACGGGGATGTCCAGCTCACGCTCCAGCGTCTCCTCGATCTCGAAGCACTCGGGGCTTTTGATGTCCTCAAGGTTGATGCCGCCGAAGGTGGGGGCGATGGCCTTGCAGGCCGCGATGACGCTGGCTGCATCGTGGGCGTCGATGCAGATGGGGAAGGCATCCACGCCGCCGAACTCCTTGAAGAGCACAGCCTTGCCCTCCATGACCGGCAGACCGGCCTCGGGGCCGATGTCGCCCAGTCCCAGCACAGCCGTGCCATTGGAGACGACGGCCACCATGTTGCCCTTGAAGGTGTACTTGTAGACGTCCTCGGGGTCTGCCTTGATGCGGCGGCAAGGCTCGGCCACGCCGGGGGTGTAGGCGGTGGACAGGTCATCCCGGGTCTTGACCTCTACCTTGCTCACGATGCCCACCTTGCCGTGGTGGCTCTCGTGCATTTCCAGAGCTGCTTTGTTGAAATCCATTGGCTTTTTCCTCCTTATTAACCCCATTGTATCAGAACCCCTCCCCCATTTCCACCGGTTTTCCGCCTTTTTCCCCTCTCCGGCCCCAAAAGTCCGACAAAGGACGGGCAGAGTGTGGAAATTTTGCAAAAAACTTTTCTTTTTCATTTTTAGCCTTTATAATAGAGGTTGTTTTTCGAATCACCGGCAAAATACCGGTCTACCAACAGGAGGGAATTCTTTTGAAACGTATCTTCACCAAGGCGCTCTGCCTTGTCTGCGTCGGCGCTCTGGCGCTGAGCCTCGCGGCCTGCGGCGGCAAGGCCGACAGCGCCGCGTCCAGCACGGCGTCTTCTTCCACGCTCGGCAGCGCGGCCGACTACGATTACCAGAACTTCAACTACAGCGACGGTCTGGACGAAAAGGGCTACTGGGAGGGCATCCGGGCGCTGGACTATGTGACCCTGCCCGAGGACTTTGCATCCGTCGCCGTCAAGCGCTCGGACGTCGAACCCACCAGCGAGGAGGTCGAGAAGCAGATCAGCGATCTTCTGAGTCGGTATTCCTCCACCAACCACGTCACCGACCGCGCCGCCGACGACGGCGACACCGTCAACATCAACTACACCGGCTCGGTGGACGGTGTGGCGTTCACTGGCGGCAGCGCAGAGAACTATGACCTGACGCTGGGCAGCAACACCTTCATCGACGGCTTCGAAGAGCAGATCGTCAGCCACAAGCCCGGCGAGACCTTCGACGTCAACGTCACCTTCCCCGACGGCTACAGCGACTCCACCGACGCCAGCGGGAATACTGTGAAACTCAGCGGCCAGAAAGCCGTCTTTACCGTGACGCTCAACTACATCAGCGAGAGCGTCCTGCCCGAGCTGACCGACGCATGGGTGGCCAGCAACTTCGGCTCCTCCAATAACCTTTACACCGCAGAGGCCCTCCGCGCCTACTATCAGGACCAGCTCTACACCTCGAACCTGAACACCGCCGTCATGGACGACCTGATGGCCAACTCCACCTTCAAGTCCATCCCCCAGCAGGTGATGGATTATCAGGTCAACCAGTGCCTCAACTATTACAGCACGCTGGCGGGCTACTACGGCTATGACCTCGACGGCCTCGTCCAGAATCTGCTGGGCTACGAGAGCACCGACGATATGCTGGCCCACCTCGAGAGCAGTCTGGAAAACTACTCCAAGGAAGCTTTGCTCTATCAGGCCGTGGCTGAGTCGCTGGACATCACCCCCACGCAGGAGCAGCTGGACGCCTACTCCGATTATAAGGACACCTACGGCTCGAACTACTGCACGATGGTAGCCCTGATGGACGCCGTCACCGACACGCTGACCAGCGGCGCGGTCGTGTCCTGAAAAAATCGCATCTGATCACACGAAAAAAAACTCCCTGCCGACGGCGGGGAGTTTTTTTTGCCCAGATTCAGATGACGTAGTCGTTGCCCGCCTCCTCCGGCGAGGCAAGGTCGGCGATGGTGATGTGGCTGAAGTAGTCCTCGATGAGGTCGTCCAGCCCCTTCCACATCTGATAGGTGCGGCAGCTGCCGATCCGCTGGCAGGTGGGCGCACCCTGTACAAGGCAGCTCACCGGTGCGAGGCTCCCCTCGGTAAGGGTCAGCACCTCGCCGACGGTATACTGGTCTGGGTCACGGGTCAGGCGGTAGCCGCCGCCCTTACCCCGCAGGCCCTCGAGGAAGCCGTTCTGCACCAGCACCTTGAGGATGTTTTCGAGGTATTTTTCGGAGATCTCCTGCCGGGCGGCGACCTCCTTCAGGGGGACATATTTCTCCGTCCGATGCTCGGCCAGATCTATCATCACACGCAGCGCATAGCGCCCCTTGGTGGAAACGATCATAGACATTCCTTTCTCTTCTTTCCTGTTTTGGTCTTGCAGCGCCGCCGGGCGGGCTGCGGGATCTGTTCTGAATAAGTTTTAACCTATTATACAACAGGGTTTATAACTTTTCAATCGGAAATTTTCGATTTTCCATTGACAAGTGCCCCAAAGGAGGCTATAATACAGCCAAACCCACAAACCACCTTGGTTTAACGGGAATAAAGGGGACATCAAGATGACACCGGTCAGGCCGGTGCAGCCGGGCGCATCGCCCGCAATAGGGAGGTTTACTATTATGAGCAAGATCTATACTTCCGCAGACCAGCTGATCGGCCACACCCCGCTGCTGGAACTGACCCACATTGAGAAGGACGAAAACCTTTCCGCCAAGCTGCTGGCAAAGCTGGAATATTTCAACCCCGCCGGTTCCGTCAAGGACCGCATCGCCAAAGCCATGATCGATGACGCCGAGGCCTCCGGCAAGCTGAAGCCCGGCTCCGTCATCATCGAGCCGACCTCCGGCAACACCGGCATCGGTCTGGCCGCTGTGGCCGCCGCCAAGGGCTACCGCATCATCATCGTGATGCCCGAGACCATGAGCGTCGAGCGCCGCCAGCTGATGAAGGCCTACGGCGCAGAGCTGGTGCTCAGCGAGGGTGCAAAGGGCATGAAGGGTGCCATCGCCAAGGCCGATGAGCTGGCGAAAGAGATCCCCAACTCCTTCATCCCCGGCCAGTTCGTCAACCCGGCCAACCCCAAGGCCCACATCGCCACCACCGGCCCTGAGATCTGGGACGACACGGACGGCAAGGTGGACATCTTCGTGGCCGGCGTCGGCACCGGCGGCACTGTGACCGGCGTGGGCCAGTACCTCAAGAGCAAGAACCCCGGCGTCAAGGTCGTGGCCGTCGAGCCTGCCTCCTCCCCCGTCCTGAGCAAGGGCACCGCCGGTGCCCACAAGATTCAGGGCATCGGCGCCGGCTTTGTGCCCGACGTGCTGGACACCAAGGTCTACGACGAGATCATCGCCGTGGAAAACGAGGACGCCTTTGCTGTGGGCCGTCTCATCGGCCACAAGGAGGGCGTGCTGGTGGGCATCTCCTCCGGCGCTGCCGTCTGGGCTGCCATCCAGCTGGCAAAGCGCCCCGAGAACGCCGGTAAGAACATCGTCGTCCTTCTGCCCGACACCGGCGACCGCTATCTGTCCACCCCGCTGTTTGCTGAATAAGCTTCTCATTCCTTCCGCCCCTGCCGTGGTCTTCCGCCCGGCAGGGGCTTTTTGTCTGCGCTGCCGAAACGATATGGTGTGATTTTTTACAAGTTTGCAAACTTTTTGTGAATCCATGCCGCCGCTTGGATTTCCCTATTGACATTGTGGATTGTTTGGAGTATATTTTTAGCAGTCGATGAGCAAGAGTGCTAAAGCAGCATTCCGACCCACCGCCTGAATCTCAACTTCCGGTATGAATGGAGGCTTGACTTTATGAATACCAATCAATATACCCAGAAGACCCTTGAGGCTCTGCAGGCCGCACAGCAGCTGGCTGTGGAGTATCAGCACAATGCACTGGAGCCGGAGCATCTGCTCCACGCTCTGGCCACGCAGGAGCAGGGCCTGATCCCTCAGCTGCTCCAGAAATTGAACGTAGACGCAGGCAGCTTCTCCGCCGCTGTGGCCGAAAAGCTCTCTGCGATGCCCCGGGTGTCCGGCTCTGGCCGCGACCCCGACAAGGTCTATATCTCGCAGGCCACCGATAAGGTGCTGAGCGCTGCCGCCCGCGAAGCCAAGGCCATGAAGGACGACTATGTAAGCGTCGAGCACGTCTTCCTCGCTTTGCTGGACGAGCAGACCCAGAACACCTCTGAGCTGTTCCGTGCCTTCGGCATCACGAAGGATAAGTTCTTACAGCAGCTCACTGCCGTCCGCGGCAACCAGCGCGTGACCAACGATAACCCCGAGGACACCTACAATGCCCTCCAGAAGTACGGTCAGGATCTGGTCGATCTGGCCCGCAAGCAGAAGCTGGACCCCGTCATCGGTCGCGATCAGGAGATCCGGAACGTCATCCGCATCCTGTCCCGTAAGACCAAGAACAATCCCTGCCTCATCGGTGAGCCGGGCGTCGGCAAGACGGCCATCGCCGAGGGTCTGGCCCAGCGTATCGTCCGGGGCGATGTGCCCGAGAACCTGAAGGACCGCATCGTGTTCAGCTTGGACATGGGCGCTCTGGTGGCCGGTGCAAAGTACCGCGGCGAGTTCGAGGAGCGCCTGAAGAGCGTCCTGAACGAGGTAAAGAAGAGCGAGGGCAAGATCATCCTCTTCATCGATGAGCTGCACACCATCGTCGGCGCAGGCAAGACCGACGGTGCGATGGACGCCGGCAACCTGCTGAAGCCCATGCTGGCCCGCGGCGAGCTGCACTGCATCGGCGCCACCACGCTGGATGAGTACCGCCAGTATATTGAGAAAGACCCTGCCCTCGAGCGCCGCTTCCAGCCGGTACAGGTGGACGAGCCCACCGTCGAGGACACCATCTCCATCCTGCGCGGCCTGAAAGAGCGGTATGAGGTCTTCCACGGCGTAAAGATCAGCGACAACGCCCTCATCGCCGCCGCGACCCTCTCCGACCGCTATATCACCGACCGCTTCCTCCCCGATAAGGCCATCGACCTTGTGGATGAGGCCTGCGCCATGATAAAGACCGAGATGGACAGTATGCCCAGCGAGATGGACGACCTCGCCCACCGCATCACCCAGCTGCAGATCGAGCAGGTCAGCCTGAAAAAGGAGACCGACGCTCTGAGCCAGAGCCGTCTGAAGGACCTCGAAAAAGAGCTGGCCGAGCTGCAGGATAAGTTCCGCAGCATGAAGGCAAAGTGGGAGAACGAGAAGAATGCCATCGGCAAGGTGCAGTCTCTGCGCGAGCAGATCGAGCAGACCAATGCCGCCATCGAGAAGGCCCAGCGCGAATACGACCTGAACAAGGCCGCCGAGCTGAAATACGGCAAGCTGCCCCAGCTGCAAAAAGAGCTGGAAGAAGAGGAGAAGGTCGCCGCCGCCAAGAAGGAAGACAGCCTGCTGCGCGACCGCGTGACCGACGAAGAGATCGCCCGCATCGTGGCCCGCTGGACCGGCATCCCCGTGGAGAAGCTGGTGGAGGGCGAGCGCGAGAAGCTGCTGCATCTGGACGATGTGCTCCATAAGAGGGTCATCGGCCAAGATGAGGCCGTCACCAAGGTGAGCGAGGCCATCCTGCGCAGCCGCGCCGGCATCGCCAACCCCAACCGCCCCATCGGCAGCTTCCTCTTCCTCGGCCCCACCGGCGTCGGCAAGACCGAGCTGGCAAAAGCTCTGGCACAGGCCCTGTTCGACGATGAGCGGAACATGGTGCGGATCGACATGACCGAGTATATGGAGAAGTTCAGCGTCAGCCGCCTCATCGGCGCGCCTCCGGGATATGTCGGTTATGAAGAGGGCGGCCAGTTGACCGAGGCCGTCCGCCGCAAACCCTACAGCGTCGTGCTGTTCGATGAGGTGGAAAAAGCTCACCCCGATGTCTTCAACATCCTGCTGCAGGTTCTGGACGATGGCCGCATCACCGACAGTCAGGGCCGGACGGTGGACTTCAAGAACACCGTCATTATCCTGACCTCGAACCTCGGCAGCGACATCATCCTGAACGACCTTGAGCAGCGCCGCGCCGAAGGCTCCAACGAACTGAGCGCGGACGCCCGCAAGCAGATCGACCTGCTGCTGAAGTCGAAGTTCCGCCCCGAGTTCCTGAACCGTCTGGACGAGATCGTCTACTACAAGAGCCTGACGAAGGACGAGACCCGCAAGATCGTGGACCTGCAGCTGGAAGACCTGCGCCACCGGATGGACGAGGGCAAGCACCTCAAGCTGGACGTCACCACCGCCGCCAAGGACTTCATCATTGATTCGTCCTACGATAGCGTCTACGGCGCACGCCCCATCAAGCGGTTCATCCAGAGCCGTGTGGAGACCCTTATCGCCAAGGCCATCATTCAGGGCAGCTACCCCGAGGGTGCGACCCTGACCGTGGATTACGACGGCACCAGCCTCGTGCTCCGCTAAAAAACCGCAAACTTTTTACCTGTTTTATCTCTCCTCCTGACCGGAACGCTTGCACCGGCGGGTGGAATATGATATTATAGGCGTTGAACAAAGTGCTTTTCATCGTCGAAGGCAACGGTGGAAAGCACTTTTTGGTTAATATATTATTATAAGAAAGTAGAGTTGATTATCCTTTATTATGGACGATGGCAGTATAACGCTCTTGGTGGCGCTTGTGATCCTGATCGCGTTTTCCGCGTTCTTCTCCGCCTCTGAGACCGCATTTTCTTCCCTGAACCAGATACGCCTGAAAAGCCGCGCCGAGGAGGGCGACACCTCCGCCGCCCGGGTTCTGGCGATGGCCGAGAAGTACGACAAGCTTCTCTCCTCCATCCTTATCGGCAACAACATCGTGAACATCGCCGCCGCTTCCATCGGCACGGTCCTCTTTACCAAGTGGCTGGGTGAGGAGCGGGGTGCCACCGCCTCCACCATCGTGCTGACGATCGTTGTCCTCATCTTCGGCGAAGTGACCCCCAAGACCCTCGCCAAGGAGATGCCTGAGACCATCGCCACCGCCGTCTCCCCGGTGCTGAACCTGCTCCTGACCCTCTTCACCCCCCTGACATGGCTGTTCAGCCAGTGGAAAAAGCTGCTGGGCCACTTCGTCCACAGCAGCGAGAGCGACACCATCACCGAGGGTGAGCTGATCACCATGGTGAGCGAGGCCGAGAGCGACGGCGAACTGACCGACCGCGAAAGCCAGCTCATCCGCAGCGCCATTGAGTTCGATGACGTGGAGGTGGAAGAGATCCTGACCCCCCGTGTGGACGTGGTGGCCGTGGAGGACAATATTTCGCTGGAGCAGCTCGCCCAGACCTTCGCGGAGTCCGGTTACTCCCGCCTGCCTGTCTACCATGACACCATCGACAACATCATCGGCGTCGTGCACGAGAAGGACTTCTATCTGGCCCGGCTGAAAAAAACCGCCACACTGGAGGACCTCATCGCCCCCACCCTCTACACCACCGGCTCGACCCAGATCTCCCAGCTGCTGCGCACCCTGCGGGAGCAGCACCACCACATGGCCGTCGTCGTGGACGAATACGGCGGCACCGAGGGCATCATCACCCTCGAGGACATTCTGGAGGAGCTGGTCGGCGAGATCTGGGATGAACACGATGAGGCCACCGAGGACTTCCGCCAGCAGTCGGACGGCAGCTGGCTGGTGTCCGGCTCGGCCAGCGTAGACGACCTCTACGAGACGCTGGGCCTGCCCGAGGACGAGGACATCGACTCCAACACCGTCAACGGCCTCGTGCAGGAGAAGACCTGCCATCTGCCCAAGGTGGGCGACCACTTCACGCTGGGCGGCTACGAGGGCGTCGTGACCCGCACGGCCCGCCGCCGCGTCACCGAAGTCCGGCTGAGCCTCACCCCGGCGCAGGACGAGGACAAGGATAAGGACAAAGACAAGCGTTTCTCCCGCCTGCCTCAGCGCACCGAGAGCCGATAACTTCATCCGAACATACAAAAAGCTCCTCTCCCATCGTCGGGAGAGGAGCTTTTCCTGTTTTCTGCGCTTTACTGCTGCTTTTTCCAGCGGCGCATGACGCCCATGCCCAGCGCGTAGGGGCCGGTGTGCACTGCGATGGTGCAGCCGATCTGAAGCAGGCCCACCTCGCACGCGGCGGCAGGGTACTTGGCCCGCAGGGCGGCACGGGTCTGGAGCCAGAGCCGCCTGCCCTCTTCCTCGTCGTAGCCGTAGCCCACAATGAGGCGGTAGTCGTCCGGCGTGCCGCCGTTGGCATCCAGATAGTTCATCAGCTGGTCGAGGGCCTTCTCGAAGCTCTTCTGGCGTCCCCGGGCCACGCCGCCCGAGAAGATCTCGCCGTCCTTGAAGAGGATCATGGGCTTGATGCCCAGAAGGTTCGCCGCCCGGCCGGACACTTTGCCGATGCGTCCGCCCTTGATGAGGTAATCGAGGTTGCCCACCGTAAAGAAGATGTTGTTGGTGGCCTTTTCCGCCTCCAGCCACGTCACCGCCTCGTCCAGCGTGCAGCCTGCGTCCCGGATGGCCACCGCATTCTCCACCATCGTGGCCTCGGTGACGGTAGCCGCCGCCGAGTCGAGCACCTCGATCTTCGCGTCGGGATAGTCCTCGAGCACCAGCTCCCGGGCGTTGCGGGCACTGCCCACGCAGCCGCTCATCTTGCCGGTGAAGCAGAGGCAGAGGGTGGGCCGTCCTAGCTCTGCCTGACGGCGGAACACCTCCTCGAAATCCTCGATGGAAGCAAGGCTGGTCTTGGGGTAGGCCGAGGGGTTGTCCACCATGAACTGGTAGAAATCCCGCACAGCGATCTCCTTGCCCTCCTTGCGGTAGTGCTCACCATCCAGCGAAACATAGAACGGCACGACCTCCACACCCATCTTCTGGGCCATTTCCGGCGTCAGGTCGCAGGCGCTGTCGGTGATGATGTCAAACATAAGCGGCGATCCCTCTTTTCGGCAAATTCAAGGCTCAGACGACGTGGTGGATGTATGCCTCACGCTCTGCGCCCACAGAGATATAGGTGATCTTGCAGCCCACGGCCTTTTCCAGATACTCGACGTAGTCCCGGGCCTCTTTGGGCAGGTCCTCCCACTTGCGGGCAGCGGTGATGTCGCAGTGCCAGCCGGGCAGATACTCGACCACCGGCTGTGCGGTGTCCAGAGCCTCGCCCATGGGGAAGCGGGTGGTGGTAGTGCCGTCGGTCAGCTTATAGGCCGTGACCATGGGGATCTTCTCCATGTAGTCCAGCACATCCAGCAGGGTCAGCGCGACCTCGTCGCAGCCTTGGCAGAAGACACCGTAGCGGCTTGCCACCAGATCGATGGGGCCGACGCGGCGGGGACGACCGGTGGCGGCGCCGTACTCGTGGCCAGCCTCACGCAGGTCATGCTTCTCTTCCTCGGTCATGGCCAGCTCAGCGGCGAAGGGGCCGTCGCCGACGCAGGAGGAGTAAGCCTTCATGACGCCGATGGAGTTGGTCAGCTTGTGGCCCGGGATGCCTGCGCCGATGGGGGCGTAAGCACCGATGACGTTGGAGGAGGTGGTGTAGGGGTAGATGCCGAAGTCGATGTCGCGCAGAGCGCCCAGCTGGGCCTCGAACAGCACCTTCTTGCCCGCAGCGTCGGCGTCGGCCAGATACTGGCCCACATCGCAGATGTAGTCCTTGAAGATGGCGGCGTACTTCTCCAGCCATGCCCACATCTCGTCCACGCTGATGGGGGCGGCATTGTAGCTGCCCTCCATGACGAGGTTCTTGGAGTCCACCATGGTGACGAGGCGCTTGTGGACGGAGTCATCCAGATGGAGCAGGTCGCCCATGCGGAGGGTCTTCTTCATGTACTTGTCACCGTAAGCGTAGGCGATGCCCCGCTTGGTGGAGCCGAACTGTGCGCCGGTCTTGGACAGACGGGCCTCTTCCAGACCGTCCTGCTCCACATGATAGGGCATGGTGATGGTGGCGCGGTCGGAGATCTTCAGGTTGGCGGGGGTGATGGAGATGCCCTGCTCGCGCAGTTTGTTGATCTCACCGTCCAGATGGTGGGGGTCGATGACCATACCGTTGCCCATCACGCAGACAACATCGGGACGGAGGATGCCGGAGGGCAGCAGGTTCAGCACGAACTTGCCACGCTCGTTCTTCACGGTATGACCAGCGTTGTTGCCGCCCTGATAGCGCGCAACAATATCATACTCCTGGCTGATCAGATCGACCATGCGGCCCTTGCCCTCGTCGCCCCAGTTGATACCCGTAATTGCAGTAAGCATAATAAATGACCTCTTTATTGTTTTTCAAAAGACAGCCTTTTCCGTGCACCTTGCCCGGGATACGCCACCTTGGGAAACTTGTTTTCTGCCGTGCAGCTCCTCGCCGAAGCCCACAACAGCTCAAGTATAAGTATAGCACGCTTTTGCCCACAAAAAAAGAGGAAAAAGCGGTTTTGTACGACTTTTTCCTCCCCATTCAGTTCTTTTTGCTCACCTTGTGGATGGTGCCGTCCGGCTCTTTGATGGAGGTGCGCTCCAGCTGAGCGCGGAGGCTGGACTTCATATCCTCGATATACTCCTTGCGCAGCGCCTGCTGCTCGGTTTTTTCGGCCTCGGTCAGGCCGACGGTCTTGCTCTTGTGTGCCAGCTCGTTGATGCGGGCGATCTTTTCTTTGGTCATCGAAGTTTGCCTCCGTTTTCAATGCGTTTGTGATATAATAGAGCCAAAGGCTCTCCCTTTGGGAGAGCTGGCGCGTGAGCGCCTGAGAGGGCAAAGCTGTTGAGAAGGAGACACCCGCACGGCGATGATACCGCTCTGACAAAGGGCCTGCTTATCGCTATGCGGCGGGTTTACCGTCCCGGGCTTGCCCTCTCCGTCATTGCTTCGCAATGCCACCTCTCCCAAAGGGAGAGGCTTGAAGGGTGCTCTATCGAATCGTTACGTTTTAGTATAGCAAAGGACTTTTCTTATGTCAAACCAACTCAATTTTTCACAGCAGATGGACGAAGTGTTGAAAACTCTGGGCGCTTCCCGTCCCCGGCTGCTGCTGCACGCCTGCTGTGGGCCTTGCTCCAGCGCCGTGCTGGAGCGGCTGTGCCAGTATTTCGACATCACCGTCCTCTACTACAACCCCAACACATGGCCCGCCGCCGAGTATCACCGCCGGGGCGAGGAGCTGGAGCGTTTCGTCGCCGCCGCCCATCCGCTGGGGGTGACGGTGGTGGAGGACCGGTACGACCCGCAGGAGTTCTACTCCGCCGTGGCGGGCCTTGAGAATGAGCCGGAGCGGGGCGGACGCTGCACAGTCTGCTACCGGCTGCGGATGCGCCGCGCTGCCCAGTATGCCGCCGAGCACGGCTTCGACTGGTTCACCACCACCCTCTCCATCAGCCCCCATAAGGACGCCAAGCGCATCAACGCCATCGGGCAGGAGCTGGAACAGGAGTTCGGCGTCCGGCACCTGCCCTCCGACTTCAAGAAGCAGAACGGCTATCTGCGCTCCCTGCAGCTGTCGGAGGAATACGGCCTCTACCGGCAGGATTACTGCGGCTGCGAGTTCAGTGCAAAGGCCCGCGGCATCGAATGACCAGAAGGGGGGGGGGGGGGGGGGGGGGGGGGGGGGGG
>NZ_JAJEQL010000002.1:0-163506 GCF_020687345.1 Faecalibacterium butyricigenerans | reverse complement strand
TGCGGTTGGTGCAGACGGTTTCCAGCAGGATGTCCACGATCTCGTCCAGCTGCTCCCGGTCTATCCGGGGATTCTGGATGAGGGTGTCATACTCGATGTTCTCCAAAATCAGGTCCCGGTAGATTTGATAGGCCGCTTCCTTTCGGCTTCCGGTCCGCTCCGGCGGCGGTGCCGCTGTCTCGTCCTCGTCCAAAGGCAAGGGGTTTGGGGAATGGATAGGAATGGAATCGGTATTTAATCCCTCTTTCTTTTGTTTTTCTGTAATTAGTTTATCTTTATTTAATTGCATTGGATTTTCCAACGTAGGGTTTTCCTGCGTGGGATTCTCCAACATTGGATTTTCCAATGTAGGTGAAACCGATGCAGGAACGGGCTGCGGCAGCTCGAAAATCACATAGTCTGCACCACGCAGCCGCCCTTTCTCGTCCCGTTCTCTGGAACGCCAGATGTAGCCCGCCTGTTCCAGTTCCCGGATGGCCTGCCGTATCGCGTCGATGCTTTCCCGGTTGATACGGGCCAGCCCTTGCAGGGTGTAGTCCCAATCTTCCGGCAGGGAGAGCATTTGGGAGAGTAAGCCTTTGGCTTTCAGGGACAAGGCCCGGTTCCGCAGGTGGTGGTTTGACATGACCGTGTAGCCGCTGTTCTTTTCTACCCGAAAAACTGCCATTTCACGGATGCCTCCTTTCTGTTTTTGGGCAAAGAAAAAGCCGCAGGCTTTTTGTTAAAGTCTGCGGCTATGCCGATTGTTAGATATTCAATTCTTTGTGTTTCCGCACTCCATATCAATTACCACCGAAACGGTGATATGATTTTCAATGCGTTTATTGCGGAGTTTATCGCCCTCGCCATCGAACACAACATGACGAGAAAACAACGTAAAGCGGATGATTTCCACTAGATTCCTCTTTGTAGCGAAACTATCGCTTCCACATGCTTCGTTCGCGGAAACAGATCCACGGGCTGCACCTTCTCGGCGCGATACCCATGCTGTCCGAGCCACGCGGCGTCGCGGGCGGCGGTGGAGGGGTTGCAGCTGACGTAGACCACCCGGCGGGGGGACATCTGGACGACGGCGGAAAGGGTCGTCTCATCGCAGCCCTTGCGGGGCGGGTCGAGCATAATGACGTCAGGCCGCAGGCCCTCAGCGGCGAGGCGGGCAGCGGCCTCGCCGGCATCGGCACAGAAGAAGCGGCTCTTGGCGGCGACGGCATCGCCCATCCGGGCGGCATTGGCCTTGGCACTGTCGATGGCCTCGGGAATGATCTCCACGCCGATCAGCTCTCGGCAATGGTTGGCCATCGAGAGGCCGATGGTGCCCATGCCGCAGTAGAGGTCGAGCAGGACATCGTCCGGCTCAAGCTGGGCGTATTCGGCAGCGATGCCGTAGAGGCGCTCGGCAGCCAGCGTGTTGACCTGATAGAAGGAGAGGGGGCCGAGGCGGACGGGCACGCCGCAGAGGGTGTCCTCGATGCAGCCCGGGCCATAGAGGGTCACGCTCTCCTCGCCGAGGATGACGTTGGTCTTTTTGGCGTTGACATTGATGAGGATGGTGGCAATATCGCGGAACTTTTCCCGGAGCAGAGCTACCAACTCATCGCTGTGGGGGAGCTTCGGGCGGGTGCAGACGAGGCAGACCATGATCTGGCCGCTGTGTGCGCCCCGGCGCAGGAAGATGTGCCGCACGAGGCCCTTGCCTCGCTCTTCGTCATAGGGCTGGATGCCGTGGGCAGCGAAGAAGGCGCAGAGAGTGTTGCCGATGTCGTTCAGGACGCCGGGCTGCAGCTTGCAGTCGGGGCAGGGGACGATGCGGTGGGTGCGCCCGGCGTAAAAACCGATGCAGGGTGCGCCGTCCTTATCGCGGCCCACCGGGAACTGGACTTTGTTGCGGTAGCGGTCTACCTCAGGGGAGGGGAGGGCGTCCAGCACAGGCACATCCAGCCCGCCGATGCGGCGGAAGGCGTCGGCGACGCTCTCCTGCTTGGCACGCAGTTCGGCAGCATAATCCAGATGCCGCAGGCTGCAGCCGCCGCAGGGGCCGGCTACCGCGCAGTCCACCGGGATGCGGTCCGGCGAAGGGGTGAGCAGCTTGTCCAGAATGCCGAAGGCGTACCGGCCGCAGTCCTTGACGATGCGCACCTGCGCCTCGTCGCCGGGGGCAGTGCCCGGGACAAAGACGGCCTCGCCCTCCGACGAGTGGGCCACGCCGCTGCCATCGTTGGAAAGGCGCTCGATGCGCAGGGTGAGAAGCTGATTTTTTTGTAAGGGCATGGATGAATTTCTCCTTATGTCTCGTCAGGGGCGGGCTGGACGTCTGCGTCAGCCTGCGAAGTCATATACTTGCTGGGCGGCACACCCTTGGCGCGCTTGAACACCCGCGAAAAATAGAACTGGTCGAGGAAGCCCACGGACGCCGCCACCTCGGCGATGGACAGGGTGCCGCCCCGCAGCAGCTTGCAGGCCTCGTTGACCCGGTATTCGGTCAGGTAATCAATGGGGCTTTTGCCCACGTTGAGCATGAACACCCGGTAGAGGTGGCTGCGGGAGACACCGACGCTCTTGGCGACGTCGTCGATGGAGATGTCGTGGGAGTAGTTGAACTGGATGTACTTGATGGCGTTCAGGACGTACTGGCTGGAGGAAGAGGTGCTGTGGGGGCGGCTCTCGCTGGTCTCCCGCATCAGGGCGGAGATGAACAGGTAGAGATAGCCCACCATTGCGGCCTCATCCTGCGGCTGCAATCCGCGAGAGGAGTAGATGCTGCTCAGGGCAGTCCGCATCCCCTCAAGGTCCTGCGTGTGGTGGACGGGGGCAGTGTCCGTAAAGGGCAGCTGCGCGGCCAGCTTATGGGCGCAGGCTCCGTTGAAACCGACCCAGCTGTACTCCCAGGGCTGGGTCTCGTCGGCCGTATAGCGGATGAGCTGGCTGGGGCGGGCGAAGAACAGATCGCCCGGCGTCACCTCGTAGGTGCGCCCGCCGACCTCGAATACCCCCTTGCCGGAGACGACCAGATGGATGAGGTAGTGGTCCCGGATGCCGGGTCCCCATGTCTGCCCCGGAGCGCAGCGCTCCAGACCGCAGTTGAAGATGGACAGCTCGATGTTGTTGGTGTAATTCTGTTTGAAGGACTGTTTATAGACGTCTGCCATTGCGGTTCCCTCCTGCCTATTGGCTCTATAGCCAAAGTATACCACATTTGCCCCTGCAAATTCAACAAAAGTACATCTTATTCTTTGGGCTGGACACCAAAAATTACTTTTTTTGCGGGTTGAAATTGCAAAATGGCATCGGATGCATTACAATAGCGGTAACAAACCGAACATCTCAGAGAGCGCAGGGGGAGGGGTTCTGGATGGCAACCAGCAGACAGCTCAGAGACGAGATCGCAGCGGGAAGGCGGGACGCCGCGCTGGCCGCGCTTTACGGCGGCAGCAAGAGCGTGCTTGACCGTCAGCGCAGCCGCTACTGCGCGGCACTCGACCAGTTCGAACTTTACTATGGGCCGGGGCGGCAGGTGCGGGTCTATTCTGCCCCCGGGCGCACCGAGCTGGGCGGCAACCACACCGACCACCAGCACGGCTACGGCCTTGCGGGCGCTGTCACCCTTGACCTCGTGGCGGTGGCGTCCCGGAACGAGGACGGCTTCATCCGGGTCAAGTCCCGGGGCTTCAACAAACTGGACGTCATCGATTTGACCGAGGCCGAGCCGCAGCAGGGCGAGAGCACCCACTCGGCAAGCCTCATCCGGGGCATCGCCGATGGCTTCCGCACCAAGGGGTTCGGCATCGGCGGCTTCGATGCCTACACAGCCAGCGATGTGCTCCGCGGCTCAGGGCTTTCCAGCTCGGCGGCCTTTGAGATGGGGATGGCGGTCATCCTCAACACGGAGTATGGCTGCGGCCTTGATGCCCCGGCGCTGGCCCGGATCTGCCAGTTTGCGGAGAATGCCTATTTCGGAAAGCCCAGCGGCCTGCTGGATCAGCTGACCAGCGCCGTGGGCGGTGTGCTCTTTGCCGATTTAGCCGACCCGGCTGCGCCAAAGATCGAAAAGATCCACGCCGACGGTGTCCTGCCGGAGGGGATGACCCTCTGCGTCACCGACACCCGGGCCAGCCACAGCGAGCTGACCGGCGAGTTCGCGGCCATCCGGAAGGAGATGGAGGCTGTGGCGGCCTGTCTGGGCGGAAAGGTGCTGGGCGAGGTCAGCGAGGCCCGCTTCTGGCAGGAGCTGCCCCGGCTGCGGGCGTGCTGCGGCGACCGCGCCGTGCTGCGGGCCATCCACTATTTTGAGGAGAACGCCCGAACCCTTGCCCAGAGAGAAGCGCTCACGGCGGGGGACTTCGCCGCCTTTGTCCGGCTGGTGGAGGCGAGCGGCCACTCCTCCTTTGAACTCTGTCAGAATGTCTACTGCGCCGCCTCGCCCCAATGTCAGGGCCTGTCGGCGGCGCTGGCCCTCAGCCAGAGCATCCTCGCAGGGAGCGGGGGCGCATGGCGGATGCAGGGCGGCGGCTTTGCCGGGACGATACAGGCCTTTGTGCCGGATGCACTGGTGGAGCGCTACTGTGCCGCAATGGAATCCATATTCGGCCCGGGCTGCTGCTATCTGCTTTGTCTGCGGGAGCAGGGGGCGATGCAGGTCCTGTGAACACAAAGAAAATGCCCTGCGGCATGGTGGAGACCCACCGCCGCAGGGCATCGTTTCGTTTGGGGAAAGCTCACAGGCGCTGGGCTTTCATGTCCTCGTGCAGAGCGTGCATATCATTTCTGTAGTTCTCGATGTCCGTCGCTGCCTTGCTGGGGCCGCCGAACAGGAAGGTGTGGACGTTTACTGCCACATGGAATCCGGCTTTGACCACATTGAACAGCAGCATCGGGATGAACGAAATGGAAAGGGACAGCAGCCCGCCTCTAAAGAAGAAATCATTGAGGCGGAGGTGGTCCGTAAATGAGTCCCAAGCGTCGCGGAAGGCTCCGCCGCCGCCCAGAAGCTCCTTTTCTTCTTCCGTCACAACAGCATAGGAAGAAGGCATCTGGATACGTTTCATACAACGACTCCTTTCTATCGCTCCATCGGGTCAGGCAGAAGCGCTTATGCAGCCGCCAGAACGCCGGCCTGTGCCGCTGCGCGGTTGGCCTTGGTCTGCTCGTAAGCGTTCTTCAGCTCGATGTAGAGGGACTTTGCCGTGTTATAGATCTGGATGCCCTTGAGGACGCCGTACCAGCCTGCGAGACCGCCAACGACCACGGTGCCGACCTTACCGGCCTTGCTCTGGCCGTCCCAGTAATAGGAGACGGACTGGGACAGGGTCAGGCCGTCCTCGTGCATCAGAAGCAGGCCGCCCACGGCCGCCGTAAGGGCAGCCTTGCCCATCAGCTGGGCGAAGTTGACCGTGAAGTTCACAGCGGCAGCGAGAAGGTTCTCGGGGTGAAATTCGATGAGGTAAGAACCGATCTGAAGGGCACCGCCGTCGATGTAGGTCATCTCGTCGGCAGAGATGACGGCATAAGCAGCCGGCATCATCGGACTCTGATATGTAAGTTCCATAGGGGGAATGCTCCTTTCACACATACGCTCCGCCGGAGACGGAGACTAAACTATCTGGATTATAGCATAACTGCCGAAAAACAACAAGAGAGCGCAGAAACAGAATCAGAACGGGATTTGGGACACCAAAGCATAAAAATCAAGTGAAACAGACGGAAAAACGCTAAAATATAAAGAAGATGCCCCGGTAAAGGCTCCGAAAAAATGTTGTGTTAAAATTTCGCTGAAAACACAGAAAACAGCAGCGCCCCATCTGCGTTCCGGTAAGGGAGAGGCAGGCGGGGCGCTGCTGCTATCAGGATGAAGCGGAGAATGGGGAAAGCTCAGAGTTCCTCGCCCGGTACGCGGTGGTACAGCGCGGTCAGCGCGGCGATGTGGGCACTGAGGGCTGGGGTGAGCGGCTGGGTGAGCCGCCACTGCCAGTTCGCACCCTGCGTACTGGGGGTGTTGATGCGGGCCTCGGCGTCCAGATGGAGCCAGTCGGCCAGCGGGATGATGGCCATATCCGACACGCAGGAGAGACAGGCGCAGATCATGGCTTCGGTGAGGTCTTCCGGCGTACAGCGCAGGTAACGGCAGGCGTAGGCCACGTCCTCGGGACTGGCGCTCTGACGCCAGCCCTCGGTGGTCACGTTGTCGTGGGTGCCGGTGTAGACCACGCTGTTGCGGGGGTAGGTGTAGGGCAGATAGTTGCCCGGCTCGCGGCTGTCGAAGGCGAACTGCATGATCTTCATGCCCGGGTAGCCGCTGGCGGCCAGCATGGTCTTGACCTCGGGGGTAAGGTAGCCGAGATCCTCGGCGATGATGCCGCCCTCGCCCAGCGCCTTGTGCATGGCGTCGATGAAGGCCCGGTCAGGCCCCTTCTCCCAGTGGCCGCCCGCAGCGGTCTTGTTCCCGGCGGGGATGGAATAATAGCTCTCAAAGCCCCGGAAATGGTCGATGCGGACGACATCGTAGATGGAGGTGGCGTGCTTGATACGCCGTTTCCACCAGCGGAAGTCCTCGGCCTCATGGCGGGGCCAGTCGTAGAGCGGGTTGCCCCAGAGCTGGCCGTCGGCGGCAAAGGCGTCGGGCGGGCACCCGGCCACATTGGTCAGATGGACGGCTCCATCGGTCTGGAACAATTCCGGACGTGTCCAGAGGTCGCTGGAGTCCGGGCTGACGTAGATGGGGATGTCGCCCACCAGCTGGATGCCGTGGCCGTTGGCGTAGGCCTTGAGGGCATTCCACTGGGTGTAGAAGAAGAACTGCACGGCCTTGTGGTAGTCCACCTCAGCGGCCAGCCGTGCCTTGGCGGCGGCGAGAGCCGCAGGCTCCCGGGTGCGCAGGTCATCGGGCCAATCGGAAAGTCCGGCCTGCTGCTGCTCGGCCTTGACGGCCATGAAGAGGGCATAGTCCTCAAGCCAGTCGCTCTGGGCCTCGCAGAAGGCCTTGTAGGCCGGAGTGGGGGCCGCCAGCAGACGCTCCGCCGCCTTGCGAAGGACGACGGGCCGCTGCTGGTAGAGCGCGCCATAATCGATGCGCTCTGCGGGCTGAGGGGAGGGAAACTCGTCCTCCGTCAGCAGACCATCTGCTGCCAGCAGCCGGTAATCAATGAAGTAGGGGTTGCCTGCAAAGGCAGAGAAGCTCTGGTAGGGGCTGTCCCCGTAGCCTGTGGGGCCGATGGGTAAGATCTGCCAGTAGGTCTGCTTTGCAGCCGCAAGGAAATCGACAAAGGCGAAGGCTTCGCCTCCCAGCGTGCCGATGCCGTAAGGCCCCGGCAGGCTGAAGACGGGCATCAGAATGCCGCTCGCACGCATGGATAGAACCTCCTTGTCTTAGCCCTTGACTGCACCTGCCACGACACCCTCGATGATGTACTTCTGGCAGGTCATGTAAAGGATGATGATGGGGATGATGGCGATGATGATGCAGGCCATCATGGGAGCCAGCTCCACGCGGCCATAGCCGCCGCGGAAGTACTGGATGGCCATGGGGATGGTGCGGTACTTCTTGATGTCCAGCACCAGCGTGGGCAGCAGGTAGTCGTTCCAGACCCACATCGTCTCAAGGATGGCGGTGGAGATCATGGTGGGCTTGAGGATGGGGAAGACGACCTTGAAGAAGATCTGGATGGGGCTGCAGCCGTCGATCATGGCGGCTTCCTCAATCTCCATGGGGACGCTCTTCATGAAGCCGGTGAACATGAAGACGGCCAGACCGGCACCGAAGCCCAGATAGATGATGCAGATGTTCCACGGGGTGTTCAGATTGAGGGTGTCAGCGGTCTTGGAAAGGGTGAACATGACCATCTGGAAGGGGACGACCATCGAGAAGACGATGAGTAGGTTCATGAACTTGCTGAGCTTGTTGTTCACGCGGGTGAGATACCAGCCGGTCATGGAGCAGCACAGCAGGATGAGGGCCACGCTGGACACGGTGATGACGAGGCTGTAGCCGAGGCTGGACAGGAAGCCCATCTTGGTGACGCCGTAGATGTAGTTGGACAGGCCTGCGAAGGTCTCTGCAGTGGGCAGCTTAAAGACCGTGGAGGTGGTGAAGGTGCCCTCCTTCTTCAGGCTGTTCAGCAGGATAAGGACGATGGGGTAGATCCAGAGCAGACACAGTAGGCTCATGATGACGGTGAGGACGTTGTCCCACATTTTTTTCTCTTTCGGCATTACTGCTGCACCTCCTTGGAGCGGGTAAATTTAAGCTGGATGAGCGAGATGACCACGACGACGAGGAAGAACACCACGGCCTTTGCCTGGCCGATGCCCTTCCACTGAGCGCCGGAGCGGCCGTAGAAGGTGTTGTAGATGTTCAGGGCCAGCATCTCACTGGCGTTTGCAGGCTCACCGGCGGTCAGAGCCACGTTCTGGTCGAAGAGCTTGAAGCTGTTGGTCAGGGTAAGGAAGGTGCAGATGGTGACGCTGGGCATGACCATCGGGATCTTGATCTTGAAGAGGATCTCACGGTCGTTGGCACCGTCGATCTTGGCTGCCTCGATGAGGTCGCCGGGGACGCTCTGCAGGCCCGCGACGTAGATGATCATCATGTAGCCGATCTGCTGCCAGCACATCAGGATGACCAGACCCACGAAGCCCGCCTTGGCGTCCAGTGCCAGCAGGGGCTTCTGGAGGTTGGCCAGCACGCCGTTCAGCAGGATCTGCCAGATGTAGCCCAGCAGGATGCCGCCGATGAGGTTCGGCATGAAGTAGACGGTGCGGAAGAGGTTGGTGCCCCGGATGCCCCGGGTGAGCACCAGTGCGATGGCGAATGCGCAGACGTTGATGAGGACGGTGGACACCACGGTGAACGCCGCCGTGAAGCCGAAGGCGTGAAGGAAGGTGGAGTCCGAGAAGACGCTGAGGTAGTTCTGCAAGCCCACGAAGGTGGTCTTGCTGACGGTGGTGAACCGCTGGAAGGACAGGTAGACGCCCCAGATGAAGGGCCAGATGAAGCCGATGATGAACGCCAGCAGGGTGGGCAGGACGAACACCGGCCAGTATTTGCTGATGGCCTTTTGCATGATATACCTCCCGAAAAAGAAGGGGGCGGGCGAACCGATCGCCCGCCCCCGTTAGTCAAACTGTTGCGGAAGAAAGAGAGTGCTTAGCCGTTGGCCAGCTTGTACTCCTTGGCCCAGCCATCCACGAAGGCGGTGACGACAGCATTCCAGTCGCCGGTGCCTGCGGCGTAAGCGGTCAAAGCGGAGCCGACGCCATTCTTCCACTCCTCGGAAGGCATGGTGGAGAAGCACCAGTCCACACTGGTCTTGCCGTCGGCCACATACTGGTTTGCAATGGTGATCAGGGGGTTGGTGGAGTCCTTAGCCTTCTTGAAGGGGATGACGAAGCCCATCTTGTCAGCCATCGCGCTGGTGCCGGCCTCAGAGGTGACACACCAGTACAGGAAGTCCAGAGTGGCCTGAATATCTTCCTCAGAAGAGGTGTTGTTGACACACCAGAAGTTCTCGGAACCGGTGCACAGGCCCTGGTTCTCCTCGCCCTCAACGCCGATGTAGATGGGCAGCATACCGAGGTTGTCGTCGCCCAGATCCTTCACGTCATTGTAAGCCCAGGTGCCGTTCTGATAGAAGACGGCCTTCTTGCCCACGAACTCAGCAACAGCGTCGTTGCCGGTCTTGGAAGCCAGCAGCTTGGGGTCGCAGGTGGAGTCGGTGATGTACAGATCCCAGATCTGCTTGTAGTTGTCGAGGTAGGTGCCCTTAATGGCGTCGGTGGAGCCGATGCCGTCAGCCTTGTACTCGTAGTAGATGGGCAGGTTTGCCAGATGGGTCTTGAAGCGCCAGTCGGAAGAGCCATCCATACCGGCGGAGGTGAATGCACCATCGACGCCCAGCTCAGCCTTGCGGGCCTGAATGTCGTCGGCGACCTTCTTCAGGTCAGCGAAGCCCTTGATGTCGTCCTGCGTGTAACCGGCGGCAGTCAGCAGCTCCTTGTTGTAGATGATGCCGTAGGTCTCGATGACGTAGGCGATGCTGGTGACGGCGTCGCCGTCCTTCAGGGCGAAGGAGTCGCTGGTCAGCTCACCGTACAGCTGGCTGCCGGACAGGTCGTAGCAGTAATCCTTCCAGTTTGCCAGACCCACAGGGCCGTTGACCTGGAACAGGGTAGGAGCTTCGCTCTTCTCCATCTCGCTCATCAGGGTGGTCTCGTACTGGCCGGAAGCTGCGGTCACGACGGTGACAGGCACGCCGGTCTCCTTGGTGTACTCAGCGGCCAGATCCTGCCAATCCTGATCCTGCTCCGGCTTGAAGTTCAGGTAGTAGACCTTACCGGAAGCAGTGGGAGCGGCAGAGGCAGCGGTGGAACTGGCCGTGGAGCCAGCAGTGCTGCTGGAAGAGCCGCCGCAGGCAGCCAGACCGAGGGCAGCAGCAGAGATGCCGGCGGCTTTCAGGAAGTTACGACGAGAGATCATCTTTTTCATAATTGTTCTCCTTCTTCATCATGTGATATATACATTCCGCCCCGCGGCGGAAATGAGACGAAATAACTCAGATGGCCCGGACGCTCTCGCCGAATTGAAGCTCGGGCTGGAGCGTGATCTTCTGGGCCGGGGCACCATGCTCGATCTGCCGCATCAGCAGCTCGATGCTCTGGAGGGCGATCTGCTCGCTGGGCTGGACGATGGTGGTCATCACCGGCACGCAGTAGCGGGACATCGTGATGCCGTCGAAGCCGATGACCGAGACATCTTCCGGCACCCGAAGCCCGGCGCTTACCAGCGCCCGGATGGCACCGAAGGCGATGACGTCGCTCATGGCGAACAGGGCAGTGAACTCGGCCCGGCGGGCCAGCAGACTGTTCATGGCGTGATAGGCTGACTCAAAATCGTAGTTTGACAGGCCATAGAGCCGGTCGTCGAAGGCCAGCCCGGCGTCCTCCATCGCCTCCTGTGCGCCGAGGCGGCGCATCCGGCTGGGGTAGCTGGTGGCCGGGCCGCCCAGCACGGCGATCTTCCGGTGTCCCTGTGCGAGGAGGTGGGAGACGGCCGTGCGGGCCGCAGCCCGGTCGTCCACTCCCACCATCGAGAGGTTCGGGAAGTCCAGCTCGTCGGACACCAGCGTGGCCAGCACCGAGGGCACCGTGATGTTCGAGAAGCCCTGCCGGAAGTTCGCCACACTGCCGCCGAGGAAGATCATCCCCTTCGGCTTGATCTCCCGGAGGATCTTTTCGGCGGCGTCGATCTCGTTGGCGTTCTCGTCCAGATAGGAGACGATGCCGTTGTACCCGTAGAGGGTCGCGGCCCGCTGCAGCTGGACAAGAAAGTCGGAAAAGAAGAGGTTCCGGGTGCCCTTGACCACGAAGACGAGGCTGCGGGACTGCTGGATCTTCAGCTGACGGGCGTTGGTGTTGGGCACGAAGCCCGACTCCCGCATCACCTGAAGCACCTTCTCCTTCGTTTCGGGCCGCACATCGGGCCGGTCATTGATGACCCGGGAGATGGTGCTCACCGAGCAGCCGCTCAACCGTGCGATGTCTTTGATGGTCAGATTCGGCATTCCGGGAGACCCCTCTCTTTTTGTCGAAAACGGTTTTTTCTCTGAAACTGTATGGGAACGATGTCGGGAACGGTTTCAGTGACTATAGTATGGCACATTTTGTGGAATAAATCAATAACTCTGAAACACTTTTGGCAGAAGTGCATAACGAATCAACCCTCTTTTGTGCAGGTTGATCTGCCCGCAAAGCAAAATGGAAACGAATTTCCGGTAATTCCCGGAAACTACCGGAAACTCCCGGAGCGACCGTACCTTTTTGTAACTTTTAAGACCAAAAAATACGTTCTCATGTGGGATGGATACAAGCTAACGGATGTGCACAGAGGGAAAACAGGCAAAAAATCCCGGTATCCCTGCCGCCGGAGCGGAAAGGATACCGGGAATGGAATCTGGGGAGATTTACTCGGAGCGCAGGGCCTTGACGGGGTTGCTCTTGGCTGCGCCGCGGGCCGGGATGATGCCGGCCAGAATGGTCAGCAGGGTGGCCAGCGCCACGAGGAAGAGGGCCGCGTCCACGGGCAGGGCGGCCACGAGGGTCGAGGTGCCCGAGACTTTCTGGATGATGATATTGCCGGGGATGAGGAGGATCTCGCTGAGGACGATGCCCATGATGCCCGAGCAGAGGCCGATGATGAAGGTCTCTGCGTTGAACACCTCGGAGATGTTCCGCTTAGAGGCACCGATGGCCCGGAGGATGCCGATCTCCTTCCGGCGCTCAAGGACGCTGATATAGGTGATGACGCCGATCATGATGGAGGAGACGGCCAGCGAGATGGAGACGAAGGCCACCATCATGCTGCTGATCATGTTCACGATCTCGGTCACACTGGTCATCAGGGTGCCCACGAGGTCGGTGTACTGCACCACTTTTTCGTCCTCGCCCTTCGCGGACATCCCTGCATTGTAGGCGTCCAGCTTTTCCAGAATGACCGCCTTGCTGGCGAAGTCCTTCGGGTAGATCTTGATCTGGCTGGGGGTGTCCTCATCTGCATAGCCGAAGGCCGTCAGGTTAGCTTCGTAGGTGGCCGAGGAGGAGCGGAGGGTGGAGCGCATCAGCTCCGTCAGCTCGGAGGTGGTCATGTTGAGCTGGATGGCTTTCTGGAAGGCCGACGAGTCGATCTTGATGGCACCCTCCATCTGGCTGCTCAGCTTGCCGATGTTCTGCTGGATGGCCGTCTTGAGCTGGGTCTGGATCTGATCCTGGAAGGTGACGATGCCCTTCTGGAGGGCGGCGTCGAGCTGCTCTTTCAGCACAGCGGTGATCTGGTTGGAGTAGGTGTCCATCACGGTCCGGATGGTGGCCTGCAGCGCCTCCGAAAGCTGGCCCTGCAGCTTGTCCGGGTCCACCAGCTCCTTCATGGATTCGGCCAGCAGCTTCTGGAACCGCTCGGTCTTGAGGTAGGCAGAGAAGCTCCAATTCTTGAAGTTGAGGATACCGTTGCCGATGATATATTTTTTGTAGTCCTTAAAGATCTTCTGCACGAGGTCCTGCAGCGCCTCCGGCGAGACGGAAAGGTCAAGCCCGGAGAGGGCTTCGCTGAGGTCGATGTCGGGCAGCTCGTCGATGTTGAGGGAGAAGTCGGAGAAGTCCAGCAGGCTGCTCAGGTCGAAACTGCCGCTGCTGAGGTCGAAAGCCCCGTTCAGGTCGAAATCGAGGGCAGCGGCGTCGAACTGGAATGCATCCTTCAGTGCATTGGTGTCGATGGAGAAGAGGCTTGCGAGGTCGAAGTCGCGGATGCTCTCGGCTCTGCCAAAGCTCTCGCCGGTGAGGACGTTGGTGGTGGGGTCGGCCATCTGCTGCTTCACGATGTCGCTGTCGGCGGCGTCCTCCATGACCTTCTCGGTGAGGGAGGCGGGGTAGGCGATGCCGGAGGTGAGCATAGAGGCCGAGGCGGTGTAGTCCGGCTGGACGATGCCCACGATGGTGATGTCCTCGCCGTTTTCCACCAGCTGCTGCATATACTCCTTGTCGTCGGCCTTGCTCTTCCAGACTTTGTAAGTTTCATCGTAGACATAGGTGTCGGCACTGTTCACCAGCTTGAACTTGAGGCCCAGCAGCTCGTCGTAGCTGTAGGTGCGAAAATCGCTGGGCACATCGACGCTCTGGTTCTGGGCAAACTGCTGGATCATCTTGTCCAGCTCGGCAGAATCCCGCAGGCCCATGGAGTAGAGGGCGTAATCGGTGACGGTGCCGTATTTGCTCAGGACCATGACGCACTCGGTGGGCTTTTCGGGCCAGCGCCCGGCCTTGACCTCATACTGCGAGCGGTAGAGATCGCTGTTGGCGGGCAGCTGGTAAAAGACGCTGGTGTTGCTGCCCACGCTGTTCATGAGGCTGCTGGTGACGGAGGTGGAGCTGGAGCCGGAATTGCCCAGACCCAGCATCGAGAGGGTGGAGTCCGGGTTGACCTGATGCACGCTGCCGTCGGCGTCCTGCCGGTAGATCTGGGGCTGGGCGCTGTAGGAATACTCGATGGAGGTGGCGTCCTCTGCGATGGTGGACTCGTCGCTCTCGAGGTACTTCTTTAGGGAGGTGAGGTCGTTGGAGGTCAGGCCCGATACCATCTTGGTGATGAGCTGGCGCACCGAGACCATCCCCTCTACGCCGCCGGAGGTGTCCTTTTTGCCGTCCTCATCGGTGGGCAGGCCGGTGGCGGTGGTGCCGTCGCTGCTGCCCGAGGACAGAAAGCTCGTGATGTCCACGCCGCTGCTCAGGATCTGGAGCGGGTATTCGCTCAGGGTGGAGCGCTCCATGTCGGCGATGTAGGCGTTGACGCCGGCGGACAGGGAGATGATGAGGGCGATGCCGATGATGCCGATGCTGCCTGCAAAGGCGGTGAGGAGGGTGCGGGCCTTTTTGGTGCGCAGGTTGTTGAAGCTCAGGGCCAGCGAGGTGAGCAGGGACATGGAGGAGCGGCCCATGTTTTTGTGGATGGGCGGGGCAAGCTTGGTGTCGTCCGGCTCGAAGGGGCGGGTGTCGTCGGTGATGAGGCCGTCCCGCAGGCGGACGATGCGGTTGGCGTACTGCTCGGCCAGCTCGGGGTTGTGGGTGACCATGACCACGAGACGGTCTTTGGCGACGTCCTTCAGCAGCTCCATGACCTGAATGCTGGTCTCACTGTCCAGTGCGCCGGTCGGCTCGTCGGCCAGCAGGATGTCGGGGTTGTTGACAAGGGCGCGGGCGATGGCCACGCGCTGCATCTGTCCGCCTGACATCTCGGTGGGGCGCTTGTGGAGCTGGTCGCCCAGACCCACCTGCCGCAGCGCTTCGGCAGCACGGCGGCGGCGCTCGGCCCCCGACACGCCCGAGATGGTCAGGGCCAGCTCGACGTTGGCGAGGACGGTCTGGTGGGGGATGAGGTTGTAGCTCTGGAACACGAAGCCGACGGTGTGGTTGCGGTAGGAGTCCCAGTCCCGGTCGGTGTAGCGGCGGGTGGAGATGCCGTTGATGATAAGTTCGCCGCTGTCGTAGCGGTCAAGGCCGCCGATGATGTTGAGCAGGGTGGTCTTGCCCGAGCCGCTGGGGCCGAGGATGGCGACAAATTCACTGTCGCGGAGGTTGAGGCTGACCCCGTTGAGCGCTGCCTGTGTCAGATCGCCGGTGGTGTATTTCTTTTCGATGTTGATAAGCTGAAGCATTGGCCTGCCTTTCCGGCAGCAGGACGGGGAGCGTCTGCGGCCTATTCCGCCCGGCGTCTGTGGACGGAGCGGGAAAACGTAGTATCTGTATGATTTTATCAGAATAATGTGAACAAAGTATGTCGTAACGGGTGCCAAGTTCTGTGATTTCTGCCGAAGGATGGAAATGCGCCGCGCCCGGAGCAGAAAAGCGTTGAAATGCGGAAAATGAGCCGGAAATCTCTTGGTTTTTGGCCTTGTGGATGGTATCCTTGGTATAGCGTTGAATTTTAAACTTGAATTTCGTCAGGGTTCGACGAAATATGACGCAAAGTAAAAGTTGAATCTCCTTTTTGCCCTTTCTACAATATTATATTAGGAGAATGTGTAAAAATTTGTCCGGCGGAAGAATAGGCCGGGCAGACGGGGCAAGGAGGAAGCAGAATGGAACAAAATGTCCCATTGGTCAGAAGATTTTCGAAGCTGGAGCCATATCAGGAGGCATATACTCTCGTCTGCTCTCTGGAGCCGACAGGGCCGGGCTGCTGGCTGAGCGTGAGCCGGACGATGGCAAGGGACGGCTCGGCGGACGCCGCCCGTGCATGGGTCCCGGCCCCACAGGAAGAATGTGCGCGGCTGCTGCGATTTTTATACGAGAATTCCGTCCAGCCGGAGCTGTGGCGGGATGCCATTTCCAACTGGTATCCACAGACAGCGGCGGCAGAAGTCCTGCGGGAAGGGGGCGCGTCGTGTGAGCTTTGAGGAACAACAGGAAGCTGTCTGGCGCGTCGCTCTGGCCAGCTATGACCCGCGGGAGATGCGGGTCTGGATGCGCTATCTCGAGGAGTGCAACCCGGCCATCCGCTGCACCGGCTACCGCACCAGCCAGACGCTGCTGCGTCGGCTCGAGCAGGGCGATGTGGATGTTCTTGTGCTGGGCGGCAGGCTCGAGGATGTGGACAGCATCCAGTTCCTGCCCCGGCTGCGGGGTCTGGCCCGCAAGCCTCTGGTGCTTCTGCGGGACGACGGACGGAATGAGAAGGCCGCCGTGGAGAGCCTGAGTCAGGAGGATGCATGTTACCTCATCCGTCAGGCCACACTGGAGGATATGCTGCGGGAGCTGCGTGCCCCGGCCCACAGCCCGGCGGAAAGTCTGGAAAAGCGCTGCGAGCGCATCTACCGCAGCTGGGGTCTGAACACCAGCGACGCCAACAAGCGCTACCTGACCGGTGCCGTCCGGGTGATGATGGCTTCCGACCATCGTCTGGCCATCCGTAAGGAGATCCTCGGGGCGGTGGCGCAGGAGCATCACCTGACCATCGCGGCGGTGGACAGTGCGCTCCGGCGGCTGCTGGATACGCTGGACGCGACCGGCACGCAGGCATGGCTGGATTTTCGGAAAGAGTATGGCCTGGAGCGCAAGCGGGTGACCATCGGCCGCCTGATCTATGCGCTGGAAAGTAAACTGAGTCAGCAGGAAGGCTGACCACACGACGCGGAGGTAGAGCAGAATGCGCAGGCGAAACGATGGAGCAGGCAGCTCCCCCCAAGGGGAGTTTGAGGATGTGTGCTTTCATGCCCTCGGCATCATCGACCAGAACCGGGAATATCTTCAGATGCATCTGCTGGCGTCGGCCGACCTGCCCACCCGGCAGGCGCTTTCGGACATCCAGATAGAGTCTGCCCGGGTGAGCCGCACCGTACACAACGCCATGCTGCTCTATCGGCTGGAAAATGGAGAGCCGTGCGAACTGCAGCCCTTCGATGTGAGCGAGTTGCTGGAAAAGGCAGAACGGATGGCCCCGGACATCGAGAAGTCCTTGGAGATCCAGCTCATGACCGAGCGGGAGGGCGTCGGGCGCTGCGTCGTCATGGGAGCACCCGACGAGGCAGAGCAGCTGCTGCTCCACCTCATCTCCAACGCCCTGTGCGCCTGCGACCCGGGCGGAAGGGTCTGGGTGAGCCTGAAGCAGAGAAAGACCGGTGCTGTGCTCCGGGTGGAGGATGACGGCTGCGGCCTGATGGAAGAAGACCCCATCGAGAACAACCGGCGCTTCCTCAGCGGCGCAAAGCTGGGCCTGCGTATTTGCAGGCTCATCTGCCGCCGCGCCGGCTGGAAGCTGACCCTGACCGCCCGCCCCGGCGGCGGCACCCGGGCGCAGGTGGCTTTTCCGCTGGCCTCCGGCGAGGCCATCCCGCCGGAGCTGGTGCTGCACTCCGGTGAGGGAGAGGCCATCCGGGCGGCGCGATTCGCCAGCCGGGCAGCGCAGGAGATCCTCCTGCTGCGGAGATACTGAACGAAAAAAGGCATCTGTACTGCTGCCGGTAGGGCAGAGGACAGATGCCTTTTGCGTTGTGCGGGAGAGTGGGAGGGGAGCGCTGCAAAATTGACGGACGGTAAAGAATCTTAGCAGAAACGGCGAAAAATCCCCAGAAAAGTTTGCAGATTTAACAAAATGTTTAACTTTAGAAGAAGAATTTACTGTTTTTAAGGTGTAAAATAATCCCGAATGATTGATTGTCGGACGGATTTGGACTATAATATCTGTGTATGCGGGTCAAGTATTTGATTCGTTAGCAAACAACTTCTGCCCGGGCAGGAACGCTTTGCGCGCAGAGGGAGAGTGCATTGTCCTTCAGGAGGAAAAACAACTGTGAGAGTAGGTCTTGACATCGGCAGCACTACCATCAAGTGCGTGGTGCTGGATGAAAACGATACCCTTTTATATTCGACATATGAGCGCCACTACAGCCATATTCTGGAGAAGGCGCAGGAGCTGCTGCGCCGCATCGACGCAGAGCAGCTGCACGGCCAGAAAGCGCTGCTCAGCATCTCCGGCTCGGCAGGCATGGGTCTGGCCGACAGCTGCGGCGTGCCTTTCGTGCAGGAGGTGTTCTCCACCCGCGTGGCGGTCAAAAAGTTCGTCCCGGCGACGGACTGCGTCATCGAGCTGGGCGGTGAGGATGCGAAGATCCTGTTCCTGACCAACGGCACCGAAGTCCGGATGAACGGCAGCTGTGCCGGCGGTACGGGCGCTTTTATCGACCAGATGGCGACCCTGCTCAAGATGAGCGCAGATGAGATGAACAAGGCGGCGGAACAGGCCACCCGTACATACACCATCGCCTCCCGCTGCGGCGTCTTTGCCAAGAGCGACGTGCAGCCCCTCATCAATCAGGGCGCGAGGACCGAGGACGTCGCCGCCAGCATCTACAAGGCCGTGGTCAACCAGACCATCGCCGGTCTGGCGCAGGGCCGACCCATTCAGGGCAACATCCTCTATCTGGGCGGGCCGCTGACTTTCAGCACCGTGCTGCGCAAGAGCTTCGATGAGGCGCTGGGCGTCACCGGCACCTGCCCCGAGCATAGCCTGCTCTATGTCGCGCTGGGCGCTGCCCTCTACGCCGACAAGGAGTTCGTCCTGTCAGACGTGGCCGCCGCGCTGGACGAGTACGCCGCTACGGCCACCTATGCCAGCGAGCCGCCGCTGTTCGCCAGCAAGGAGGAGTATGAGGCTTTCCACGCCCGCCATATGTCCCACAGCGTGCCCCGGGTGGCATTCAGCGCCCAGTGCGGCCCGGTGCACATCGGCATCGACTCCGGCTCGACGACCGTCAAGCTGGTGGTCGTGGACGAGCAGAGTCAGATCCTCTACACCAACTATCAGCCCAACCTCGGCAACCCGCTGCCCCTCATCCGGGAGCAGCTGCTGAAGCTCTATAAAGAGCACCCCGGCCTCAAGGTGGCCAGCGTGACCACCACCGGCTACGGCGAAGAGCTGGTGAAAAACGCATTCCGCTGCGACTTCGGCCTCGTGGAGACGGTGGCCCACTTCACGGCGGCGAAATACTTCATGCCGGACGTGGACTTCATCATCGACATCGGCGGTCAGGACATGAAGTGCTTCAAGATCGAGGACGGTGCCATCAGCAACATCTTCCTGAACGAGGCGTGCTCCTCCGGCTGCGGCAGCTTTTTGCAGACCTTTGCGCAGGCGCTGGGCTACGACGTCAAGGAGTTTGCGGCCCTCGGCCTTTTTGCTGACCGTCCTGTGGATCTCGGCAGCCGCTGCACCGTGTTCATGAACAGCTCGGTCAAGCAGGCCCAGAAGGATGGCGCATCCATCGAGAACATCTCGGCGGGCCTGTCCATCAGCGTCGTCAAGAATGCGCTGTATAAGGTCATCCGCGCCTCCAGCCCCGAGGAGCTGGGCCGGAAGATCGTCGTGCAGGGCGGCACCTTCTACAACGAGGCCGTCCTCCGCGCCTTCGAAAAGGAGATGGGCGTCGAGGTCATCCGCCCCGACATCGCCGGCCTGATGGGCGCTTACGGCGCAGCCCTCTTCGGCCTGCGCCAGTGCCGCAAGAACGGCCAGACCGCCTCCGCCATGATGAGTGAGGAGGAGCTGGAACGCTTCGACCAGAAGGTGGTCAGCGTCAAGTGCGGCGGCTGCGGCAACCACTGCCAGCTCACCGTCAACACCTTCGCCGACGGCCGCAAGTTCATCTCCGGCAACCGCTGCGATAAGCCCGTCACCGGCAAGAGCGAGGACAACAGCCTCAACCTCTACGCCTACAAGCAGCAGCTTCTGGCAGGCTATAAGCCTGTGCCCGGTAAGCGCGGCTCCATCGGCATCCCGCTCTGCCTGAATATGTACGAGCTGCTGCCCTTCTGGCACGCTTTCTGGACAAAGCTGGGCTTTGCCGTCCACACCAGCCCGGTGTCCAGCCGCGGCCTCTATCTGGCCGGTCAGGCCACCATCCCCAGTGACACCGCCTGTTTCCCGGCCAAGCTCAGCCACGGCCACATCAAGGCCCTGACCCAGATGCATCTGGATGCCATCTTCTACCCCTGCCTGACCTACAACATCGACGAGGGGCTGGGCGACAACCACTACAACTGCCCCGTCGTGGCCTACTACCCCGAGGTGCTGGCCGGGAACTGCCCCGAGCTGGAGGGCCAGAAGTTCATCTACGACTACGTCGGCATCCACCGTCCGAAGGACTTCGTCCATAAGATGGCGAAGGAGATCCTGCCCAAGTATTTCGGCGGCATCTCCGAGAAGGAGGTGCAGGAGGCTGCCAACGCCGCCTATGCCGAGTACGAGGCCCATATGGCACAGATCCGGGTCAAGGGCAGCGAGATCATCGACGAAGCCCGCCGTCAGGGCAGGCGCATCATCGTGCTGGCCGGGCGTCCCTACCATGTGGACCCGGAGGTCAACCACGGCATCGACCACCTCATCACCCGCCACGGCGCGGCGGTCGTCACCGAGGACAGCATCTCCAACCGGGTGGAGAAGTTCCCCACCAGCGTGCTGAACCAGTGGACCTACCACAGCCGCCTCTATGCCGCCGCCAAGTACTGCACCACCCAGAAGGATATGGATCTTGTGCAGCTGGTGTCCTTCGGCTGCGGCGTGGACGCCATCACCACCGATGAGACCCGCGAGATCTTACAGGAGGGCGGCAAGCTCTACACCCAGCTCAAGATCGATGAGATCACCAATCTGGGCGCGGTCAATATCCGCCTGCGCAGCCTGTTCGCCGCGCTGGACGAGCGGGACGAAGATAAGAAGTAACCTCATAGGAGGAACCTATGGAATACAATTACCCTAAATTCACCCCGGAGATGAAGAAGACCCACACCATCCTCATCCCCAACATGGCCATTACCCAGTTCCGTCTGCTGGGATATGCCCTGCGCTACGACGGCTACAAGTGCGAGATACTGGGCAACTGCGGCAGCGCTGTGGCGCAGCTGGGCCTGAAGTACGTCCACAACGACACCTGCTATCCGGCGCTGCTGGTCATCGGCCAGTTCCTTGATGCGCTGAACAGCGGCAAATATGACCTCGAGCATACGGCCCTGCTCATCACCCAGACGGGCGGCGGCTGCCGTGCCTCCAACTACATCCATCTGCTCCGCAAGGCGCTGGTCAAGGCAGGCTACCCCAATATCCCGGTGGCCAGCCTCAACTTCTCGGGCCTCGAGAAGGACAGCGGCTTCCAGATGACCCTGCCGCTGGCCCGCCGTGCCATCGCCAGCGTCTTCTACGGCGATATGCTCTGCGCCCTCCGCAATCAGGTGGCCCCCTACGAGAACGAGAAGGGCGCTGCCGACAGGATGGTAGACCTCTGGGTGGAGCGTCTGGGCCGGGTGCTGCTGGCGGGCAAGGGCTTCACCTCCCGCGAGATGAAGCACACCTTCCCCCTCATCGCCAAGGACTTCGCCTCCATCCCCGTCACCCGCGTGCCGAAGGTCAAGGTGGGCGTCGTGGGCGAGATCTACGTCAAGTACAGCCCGCTGGGCAACAACGATCTGCAAAAGTTCCTCGAAAGTCAGGACTGTGAGGTCAACTTCCCGGGCCTGATGGGCTTTGTGCAGTACTGCATCTTCAACATGGGCGAGGATCACGTCCTCTACGGCGGCAAGCTGGCCATGAAGATGGGCACTGACCAGTTGCTCAACTGGCTGGACAGCGTGGAGCGCTCCATGCTCAAAGCGGAATCGGAGGCCGGATTCTACGCCCCCGGACCCTTCAAGGAGCTGGTGGAAAAGCCCGAGGGGGTCATCTCTCTGGGCGCGAAGATGGGCGAGGGCTGGCTGCTGACCGCCGAGATGATCGAGCTGGTGCAGGGCGGCTACGGCAATATCGTCTGCGCCCAGCCCTTCGGCTGCCTGCCGAACCACATCGTGGGCAAGGGCATGGTGAATAAGATCCGCGCCCTGTACCCCAGCGCCAACATCACCCCCATCGACTACGACCCCAGCGCCACCAAGGTCAATCAGGAGAACCGCATCAAGCTGATGCTGGCGGTGGCAAAGGAGCGTCTGAACGCCCCCGCTGCGCCGAAGCCTCTGACGGCTGAGGAGATCGCGGGCGGTGCGCCCAGCCTCTCCCACGTCTGAGAGGCGTCCCAAGCAAAAGAAAGAGCCGCTCTGTACTGCGAAAAACGGTACAGAGCGGCTTTTGTCATGCGCAGAGGCGCTTACAGCTTGTGGTACTTGCGGTCCTCCTGCTCATAGGCAGGCTCGCAGGTGAGGTACATCCCCAGACGCTTGAGGGTGTCGGTGTCCACGCTGGACAGGATGACGGTGGAGTGCATATCGCAGCCCTTGAGCTTGGAGAGCTGCCGCAGCGCGATGGCGGCAGTCTCATTCTCGGCGGCAGAGCTGGACAGCGCGATGAGGATCTCATCGGTGTGCAGGCGGGGGTTGCGGCTGCCGAGGTAGTTGGTCTTGAGGGTCTGGATCGGCTCGATGGCGCGGGCGGAGACGAGGTCGATCTCCTGATCGATGCCGGCCAGCTTCTTGAGGGCGTTCAGGAGGGCAGAGGAGGCCGCGCCCAGCAGGGGGCCGGTCTTGCCGGTGACGACAGTGCCGTCCGGCAGCTCGATGGCGGCGGCGGGCGCGCCGTCGGTGCGCTCGGCCACGGCATGGGCCTGCTTCTCCACCGGGCGCTCGCCGACGGCCAGACCGGCCTGATTCAGCAGCAGCTCCAGCTTGAACAGCTCGCCGTCCACGTTCTTGCCGGTCTTCTGGTCGCAGAGGGTCTTGAAGTAGCGGCGGATGATCTCGTTGCGGGATGCCTCGCGGCAGACCTCGTCGTCCACGATGCAGTTGCCTGCCATGTTCACGCCCATGTCGGTGGGGGACTTGTAGGGGCTTTTGCCTGCGATCAGCTCGAACATCGCATTGACCACCGGGAAGATCTCGATGTCGCGGTTGTAGTTGACGGTGGTGACGCCGTAGGCCTCCAGATGGAAGGGGTCGATCATGTTCACGTCGTTCAGGTCGGCGGTGGCGGCCTCATAGGCGAGGTTGACCGGGTGCTTGAGGGGCAGGTTCCAGATGGGGAAGGTCTCGAACTTGGCGTAGCCCGCCTTGATGCCCCGCTTGTGCTCATGGTAGAGCTGGGACAGGCAGGTGGCCATCTTGCCGCTGCCGGGGCCGGGGGCCGTGATGACGACGAGGGGACGCTGGGTCTCGATGTAGTCGTTCTTGCCGTAGCCCTCGTCGCTGACGATGCGGGCCACATCGTTGGGGTAGCCCGGGATCTTGTAGTGGCGGAAGGTGCGCACACCCACGCTGTTCAGCTTGTGCTCAAAGGCTTCGACTTCGGGGGCGGCGGTGTACATGGTCACGCAGACGCTGCCCACGAACAGGCCCATGCCCTGAAAAGCGTCGATGAGGCGGAGGACGTCGAGGTCGTAGGTGATGCCGTAGTCGCCGCGCACCTTGCTGCTGATGATGTCCTGTGCGCTGATGACGATGACGATCTCGGCCTGCTCCTTGAGCTGCAGCAGCATCTGCAGCTTAGAGTCCGGCTCAAAGCCCGGCAGCACGCGGGAGGCGTGGTAGTCGTCGAACAGCTTGCCGCCAAACTCGAGGTAGAGCTTGTTGTCGAACTGTGCGATGCGCTCCCGGATGTGCTGGGACTGCATCTGAAGATATTTCGCGTTGTCAAAGCCTATTTTCATGGAATGCTCCTCTTCCTGTTTTTACAACTTCAACTCCGGCACCCCGGTGGTGCGGCAGGCCGGAGAGTCACACAAACACTTTATAGTATAGCATACGAGGGGTTCCGGCGCAATTATTTTTTGTGGGCTTCCATCTGTTCCAGCTGCTCCAGCTCCTCGATGTCCTCCTTGAGGAACATGAGGCAGAAGCTCACGCCCAGCAGCAGGCAGGACAGCCAGATGGCCCGGCCTGCCATGGGGAGCAGGGCCACGCTGCCGATGCCTGCACCCAGCGCGAACAGGAAGATGATGGCGAAGTAGTGCACCGCCTTGCCGAAGGCCTTGGCGTTGCCGCCCACCAGCCACGCACAGAGAGAGTCCATGCCGCTGCGCAGGTTGCCGATGCACATGGTGCTGGCGAAGGCATAGCCGTTCACCTTGCGGAAGGCCTGCACCTGCATCGCGCAGGAGAAGGAGACGATGGAATTGGCCAGCAGGTTCAGCTCCTGCGGCAGAAAGCCCACGACGAAGAGCAGCAGGATCTCGAACAGCACCACCAGCTGACGCCAGTGGAGCCACTGCATCTCCCTCAGCTTGAGGCGGATGAACTCGGCAGCGAAGATGCCCAGCGCAAAGGCGCACAGGGGGACCAGATACCGCAGGGCCTCGCCCCACTCGCCCGCAAAGGCATGGACCGACATCAGCACGATGTTGCCGGTCTGGGCGTTGGCAAAGACCTTGCCGCGGAAGAGATAAGTATAAACGTCCTGCAGACCGCCCGATACGGAGAGAAAAAGGGCGGTGATGAAGGCTTCGGACATCTGTCCGTGATGTTTGAGAGATGGCATAAAAGCTTCCTCCTTATATCCAGAATAACTCCATGCCATACTATAACGCAAAATTGGCGCTTTGTCAAAAACTGTGGGATATTTTTTATCAATAATGACGATTCCGGGCGGGTATCGCAGGAGGCACGATGCTTTGCAATGCGGCGCAGACTGTGGTATAATATCGCTAACGCGATATTATAGTTTTATGCGCAGCGCCTCGCCGCTTGCTCCTGCGGAGCTGCGTGGCAACCGGCTTTGGATGCGCAATTATACCATTTCACTGCGTTCATGGTATAATACACAGAAAACAGCATTTGCAGGAGAAGGAGGGGCTGTCTGTATGCCCAACATCATCGAGATCACGGATTTCCACGCGCCGGAGCTGGACCCCTATGCCCGGCTGACCCAGAACCAGCTGCGCAATCGCCTCGAACCGGAGAAAGGCATCTTCATCGCCGAAAGCCCGAAGGTCATCGACCGGGCGCTGGACGCAGGCTATGAGCCGGTGTCCCTGCTGATGGAGCGCCGACAGATCACCGGCCCGGCGGCGGGCATCCTGAGCCGCTGCGGCGATGCACCGGTATATACTGCCGACCGGGAGCTGCTGGCGGCGCTGACCGGCTTTGAGCTGACCCGGGGCGTGCTCTGCGCATTCCGCCGTCCCGCGCCCCGCCCGGTGGAAGAGCTGTGCCGGGACGCCCGCCGGGTGGCGGTGCTGGAGGGCATCGTGGACTCCACCAATGTGGGGGCGATCTTCCGCTCGGCGGCGGCGCTGAACATGGACGCCGTCCTCATCAATCCCTCCTGCTGCGACCCGCTCTGCCGCCGCGCTGTCCGGGTCAGCATGGGCACGGTGTTTCAGGTGCCTTGGGGGCAGCTGGGCGACAGCCCGGCAGACTGGCCGGAGAAGGGGATGGACGTTCTCCACGCCCTCGGCTTCAAGACGGCGGCGATGGCCCTCAGCGACCGCTCGGTGAGCATCGACGACGAGCAGCTGGCCAGAGAGCCGAAGCTTGCCATCGTGCTGGGTACCGAGGGCGACGGTCTGGCCGCCAGCACCATCGCGTCCTGCGACTATACCGTGAAGATCCCCATGTCCCACGGCGTCGATTCGCTGAACGTCGCCGCCGCCAGCGCCGTGGCGTTCTGGCAATTAGGCAAGCAGTAAAAAGTTATAAAGAAAAAGGCTGTTGCGGGGGCAACAGCCTTTTTTGCTGGATCAAATCGTAGAAAGGAACCGCTCGAAGCCTGCGCGGCCTGCGACGTCCAGCTTGTAGACGCCGGCGTCCTCGAGCACCTGCTCGAAGACGTGGCCGACCTCGTCCTGTACGATGCTGTGGACGTTTTCGGCGTTCAGCTCCGGGTGACGGGCGAGGATGTCCATCGCCCACTCGGCGTGCTTCTGGATGCTCTCGCCGTACTCGGCGGCAGGAGTGCGGGCCGCGAGAGCGGTCTCCACATCAGCCATCTCTGCCTTCAGGCGGCTGGGCAGGACGGCGAGACCCATGACCTCGATGAGGCCGATGTTTTCTTTTTTGATATGGTGGAGCTTTGCGTGGGGGTGGTAGACGCCCAGCGGATGCTCCGGCGTGGTGATGTTGTTGCGCAGCACCAGATCGAGCTGGAACCGGCCATCCCGCATCCGGGCGATGGGGGTGATGGTGTTGTGCGGCTCGCCGTCGGTCTCGGCGTAGACAAAGCAGCTCTCGTCGGTGTAGCCCCGCCATGCGGTCAGGATCTTGTCGGCCAGCTCCACGAGGCGCTCGTCATCGGCGCAGGTCAGCCGGATGCAGCTCATGGGCCAGTGGACGATGCCGGCCTCCACATCCTCAAAGCCGGGGAAGACCCATGCCTTCTCAATGGGGGCTTTGGCCATGGCGAACTCGTAGTGGCCGCCCTGAAAATGGTCATGGCTCAGGATGCTACCGCCCACGATGGGCAGGTCGGCATTGCTGCCCACGAAGTAGTGGGGGAAGAGGGCCACGAAGTCCAGCAGCTTGCGGAAGGTGGCACGCTCGATCTTCATAGGGGTGTGCTGGCTGTTGAAGACGATGCAGTGCTCGTTGTAGTAGACGTAGGGGCTGTACTGGAAATTCCACGCGCTGTCGTTGATGGTCAGCGGGATGATGCGGTGGTTCTCGCGGGCGGGATGGTTCAGCCGGCCCGCATAGCCCTCGTTCTCCACGCAGAGCTGGCACTTGGGGTAGGCGCTCTGGGGGGCGAGCTTTGCCGCCGCGATGGCCTTGGGGTCCTTTTCGGGCTTCGAGAGGTTGATGGTGATGTCAAGGTCGCCGTAAGGGGTCTTGGTGACCCACTTGAGGTCCCGCTTGATGCGGTAGCGGCGGATGTAGTCGGTGTCCTGACTGAACTGGTAGAACCAGTCGGTGGCGGCCTGCGGGCCGTCCGTCTCATACCGCTCCTCAAAGTTGGCCCGCACGATGCTGGGGCGGGGAGTCAGCACGCCCATGAGCTTGGTGTCGAAGAGGTCGCGGGCCGTGGGGCTGTCGTCGCAGACGCCCCGGGCCACGGCATCGTCCACCAGCGCCTTCAGGATGCTCTCGAGGTCGGCGTAGCAGACCTCACCCTCCGGCTCGGTGAAGCTGTCGAGCTGCATGGTCATGAGGAGCTGGTTGCGGATGTAGATCTCGTCGTCGGGCAGGATAAGTCCGGTGTCCAGACCGTAGTTGACGAGCTGCTGGATGGCGGTGGAGATCACAGGACAGCGCCTCCCTCCGGACGGATGGAGAGGACGTGGCAGCGGCCCTCGCCGAGGATGGCTTCCATGCCGGCCTTGAACTCGGCCAGCATCTCGACGGGCACAAAGGCCTGCACCGTACCGGCAAAGCCGCCGCCGTGGACGCGGACTGCACCCTTGCCGCCCAGCAGATGCTTTGCGGCGGCGATGGTGACGCCCACCTCCTGATGCTCCTTGTAGCCTGCGGGGATGACGTTCTGCAGGTATTCCCAGCTGCTGCGGCCCGACTCGTTCACGAGGCGGAGGAAGGTGTCGAAGTCGTCGTCGCGGAGAGCAGCCACCTGCTTTGCCACCCGGTCGTTGTCGGCGTAGATATGGAAGGCGCGGAGGACGGCCCGGTCGCCGCACTGTCTGCGGCATTCGGGCAGCTTTGCGAGGAAGGTCTCGAAGGGTACGTCCCGCAGCACCTCGCCGCCGCAGACAGCGGCCACGGCGCGGCACTCGGCGGGGATGGCGGCGTACTCATCGGTCAGGTCGGCGTGGTCTGCGCCGGAGTCGAGGATGCAGAGGGCAAGGCCCGCCTTAGAGAAGTCTACGGCCACCGGCTCGACGACCGGCTTGGCGGGGCTGGCGAAGTCGATGGTGATGATGTTGCCCACGCTGGAGGCCATCTGGTCCATCAGGCCGCAGGGCTTGCCGAAGTAGACATTCTCGGCCCACTGGCCGATCTGGGCGATGACGATGGGGGAGACCTTCTCGGCCATGAAGCAGTCGTTCAGAATGACGCCGATGAGGACCTCGAAGGCGGCAGAAGAGGAGACGCCGCTGCCCTTGGGCACGTTGGAGGAGATGTAGACATCCAGACCGGTGAGCGCTGCGCCCCGCTGGGCGAAGGCGGCGCACTCGCCGCGCAGCAGGGAGGCGGTGGTGTTCTCCTCCTCCTTGCGGGCCTCGAGGTCGTCGAGGTCGATGATGCACAGGTCGTAGCCCTCGCTCTGGACCCGGAGCTGGCCCTTGTCGTTGGGGGCGGCGGCAGCGATCATGTCGATGTTCACGCTGCCGGCCAGCACACGGCCATGCTGGTGGTCGGTGTGGTTGCCGCCGATCTCGGTGCGGCCGGGGGCGCTGTAAAGACCGGCCTCGGCGTGGGGGCCGAAGGTCTTTTCCAGACCGTCCAGCACGGCGGCGTAGCGGGCGGCCTCGGAGGCCGTCTCGGCGGGTGCGCAGCAATACAGGGAGGCGAGGCGCGCGGCGTGGGTGCCGCCGGACAGCTCCTGCTTCCATACGGGAATGGACTTCATCATGGAATCTTCCTCCTGACAGACAGATACGTTTTACTTCCGGGTGGTGCGGGAACCACCCGCTTCTATCCCTATAGTAAAGGATTTGCCCCCAAAAAACCATGTCTTATTGTTGCATCTGAATGAAAAGTTGCAAAAAAGCCCTGCTGGGGCTGCCCGACGGGGGAGCGGAGCGAAGCTCCGGGATAAAATGCAACTGAGACAAAAGTTTTTTCGAAACCGAAAAAGCATTGTGTAACTGCACAAAAACCTCTGCCCGCTGCGCCCCGACGGAGGCGGAGGGATGATATGGAGAAAAAATAAAGGCCGCGTTCCGTCGGCAGGGCGGAACGCGGCACTTCGTTGAAAGGATATTAAGGGAAGAGAGTATGATGTCGGGCGGAGAGCAAGGGAGCAAAGCCCTCCGGCCGGAAACGCATTACTGCATCAGGCTGCACACGGCCTCGGCATAGGCGGCGGGGTCATCCACGGGCAGGCCCTCGATGAGCTGTGCCTGTGCGTAGAGCAGGGCGCTGTACTTCTTGAGCTTGTCGGTATCGCCGGCCTCCTGTGCGGCTTTCAGCACAGCGAAGACGGGGTGGTTGACGTTCAACTCCAGAACTTTGTCGCTCTTGACGCCCTCGCTGCCGGGCTGCTTGGAGAGGACTTTTTCCATCTCGATGGACAGCGGGCCGTCGGCAGACAGGCAGACGGGGTGATCCTTCAGGCGGGTAGAGACCTTGACCTCCTTGACCTTGCCGTCCAGAGCGTCCTTCATGGCGTCGAAGAGGGCCTTGTTGGCGGTGTTGGCCTCCTCGGCGGCCTTCTTCTCGTCCTCGGTCTCGAGGCCGAGGTCGCCGCTGTTGACATTCTTGAACTCCACGGTGCCGTCCTTGCCCTCGGCATCCTTGCGGGGATAGGTGCGCATGATCTGCAGGCAGAACTCGTCCACATCCTCGGTCAGCAGCAGGACATCATAGCCCTTGTCCATGACCAGTTCGGCGGCGGGCAGCTTGGCCAGACGGTCGGTGGAGTCGCCGGCGGCGAAGTAGATGTACTTCTGCTCGGCGGGCATCTTCTCGACGTACTCCTGCAGTGTGACCATCTTCTGCTCCTTGGCAGACCAGAACAGCAGCAGGTCGCGCAGAAGCTCGGCGTGCATCCCGTAGTCGGAGTAAGCGCCGAACTTCAGCTGACGGCCAAACTCCTTCCAGAAGCTCTCGTATTTTTCGCGGTCGTTGGCCAGCATGGCGTGCAGCTCGTTCTTGATCTTCTTTTCCAGCGCGTTGTGGATGAGCTTGAGCTGGCTGTCCTTCTGCAGCATCTCGCGGCTGATGTTCAGGCTCAGGTCCTGACTGTCCACGATGCCCTTGACGAAGCTGAAGTAGTCGGGCAGCAGGTCGCCGCACTTCTCCATGATGAGGACGCCGGAGGCGTAGAGGGCCAGACCCTTCTCGTAGTCCTTGGTGTAGAAGTCGTAGGGGCGGTGGCTGGGCACGAAGAGCAGGGCGTTGTAGTTCGCGGTGCCCTCGGTGCGGCTGACGATGACCCGGGCGGGGTCGGCGTAGTCGTTGAACTTATCCTTATAGAAGCTGGCGTACTCCTCGTCGGTGACTTCACTCTTCTGCTTCTTCCAGATGGGTACCATGCTGTTCAGGGTCTCCAGCTCGGTGTAAGTCTCCCACTCGGGCTTGTAGTCCTCGGGCTTGGGGTCGGGTTCGGGCTTCTGACGGCTCTTCTCCCGCTCCATCTGGATGGGGTAGCGGACATAGTCGCTGTACTTCTTGACGATGGCCACGATGCCATACTCGTCGAGGAAGTTGTCGTAGTGGTCGGTCTCGGTGTCGGGCTTGATGTGGAGGATGATGTCGGTGCCCGCCGTCTCCTTCTGGGCAGGCTCCAGCTCATAGCCGTCCGCACCGCTGGACTCCCACTGCCATGTCTCGTCGGAGCCGTAGGCCTTGGAGATGACCGTCACCTTGTCGGCCACCATGAAGGCGGAGTAGAAGCCGACGCCGAACTGGCCGATGATGTCGATGTTCTCGTCCTTGTTGTCCTTCTTGAAGTCGAGGGAGCCGGAGTGGGCGATGGTGCCGAGGTTCTGCTCCAGCTCCTCCTTCGTCATGCCGATGCCGTTATCGGAGATGGTAAGGGTGCGGCTGTCCTTGTCGCGGGTGAGCAGGATGCGGAAATCGCCTTTGTTCATGCCGACGGAGGGGTCGGTCAGGCTCTTATAATACAGCTTGTCGATGGCGTCCGAAGCGTTGGAGATCAGCTCCCGCAGGAAGATCTCCTTGTTGGTGTAGATGGAGTTGATCATCATGTCCATCAGCTTTTTGCTTTCGGCCTGAAATTCTTTTTTCGCCATAATACAAAACCTCTTTTTATCAGATTCAATGCCAGCACCCGGAGCAGCTGACTGCTCGCGGGGACTTAGCACTCATAACTTTCGAGTGCTAATATACACCGGCGGGAGATAAAAATCAAGGGCTTTCATAAAAAGTTCAAAAAACTTTCCCGGCGGGGCGGCGTTTGGCTTTACTTTGCCCTGCCGAAGCCGTATAATGGGCCGGAGTGATCTGTATAAAAAAGGAGGAAAACGGAACGATGCAGCAGATACAGCTGGAACTTGAGGGCGGCGGGACGCTGACCGTCTGCCTGCGGGCGTCGCTGGACGCCATGCCCACGGTGAAGCAGCGGCCTCTGGTGCTGGTGGTGCCCGGCGGAGGATACAGCCACGTCAGCCCCCGGGAGGGCGACCCGGTGGCCCTGCAGTTCGCGGCGGCGGGCTATCACACCGCCGTGCTGACCTACAGCGTGGGGGAAGGGGCGCGGGACTACCGGCCCCTCCGCCAGCTCAGCGAGGCGCTGGGGCTGCTGCGGCAGCACGCGGAGGAATGGCATATCCTGCCGGATAAAATAGCGGTCTGCGGCTTCTCGGCGGGCGGGCATCTGGCCCTGTCCGGCGCAGTGCTGGACATCCCGGGCGAGATGGCCCAGCAGCGGCCCGACGCGGTCATTCTGGGCTACCCGGTCATCACGGCGGGGGAGTATGCCCACCGGGGCAGCTTCGTCCAGCTGGCGGGCAGCGAGGATGCCGCCGCGCAAAGGGCGTTCAGCTTGGAGGATAAGATCACCCCCGACACACCGCCGGTCTTTGTCTGGCATACCATGGAGGACAGGACCGTCCCGGTGGAGAACACGCTGCTGCTGCTCTCGGCCCTGCGGCGGGCGGGCGTGGCCTGCGAGGCGCATCTCTTTGAGCAGGGGGTCCACGGCACCAGCATCAGCACCGCCGAGGTGGACGCCGCCGACCGGCACCGCGCCCGCTGGGTGACGCTCTGCCTCGAGTGGCTGGGGCGGACGTTCGGGTTCGACCTGCGGTGAATTGGACATTCCTACAAAAAATTCATAATTTTATGGTTGACCTGCCCAAGATTTAAGGGTATACTGGTCAGCGGAAACAAACGAGGAAGAAGGAAACGTACATGGAAAAGAAGATCTCGGTCAAAGACCTGCTGATGCAGGCATTCCTGACGGGCTGGGAGCTGTCCGACAAGAGTATCTCGCAGGACGAGTACCTCCAGAGCGCCATTCAGGTCATCGAAGTGCTGCAGGTGGAACCGGAAAATATCTACGCCGAAGAGGGCCTCGGCCTGACCGACGGCGACGAGGTGGACCATCTGGACGACCTGCTCCGCGCCGACGGCCAGTGGCTCTATTATGGTGTGGAGGCGGAGAATTTCTTCCTCATCCAGTGGTATCCGGACGAGGCCTCCGCCAAAGCCAAGCTGGCGCAGCTCGAAGAGCTGGGCGACGGCAAGCAGTACCTCGTGGATCTGAGCCTCCGGCGCTCGAACCCCACCGAGGCTGAGAACTTCGGAAATTCGAACCCGGTGCAGCTTCGCTCGTAAGCCTCTCCCTTTGGGAGAGGTGTCACCGTAGGTGACGGAGAGGGCAAGCTTGTCGCCCAAGAGCCGCTGTACAGCGATAAGCTGTCTCTTTGTCAGAGCGAAGCTATCGCTGTGTCTGTGCTTCTCCGTCAGCGCCCTTGCCCTCTCAGGCGCTTCGCGCCAGCTCTCCCAAGGGGAGAGCCTTTTATGATGGAAAGAAAGGAAACTTTTCAATGCAGCTTTCTGATCTGGAGCGCCAGCGCCTTGCCGCCATCCTGATGCGATACGACCAGCACCCCGAGGTGCAGCGGATGCGGGAGTTTATCCAGCACGGCGATGTGACCACCTACCAGCACTGCAAGAACGTGGTGCTGGTGAGCTTCTGGCTCAACCGCCGCTTCCATCTGGGTGCGGACGAGACATCGCTGGCTGTGGGGGCCTTCCTCCACGACTTCTATCTCTACGACTGGCACAAGCGCAGCTCCTTCCACGGCCTGCGCCGTCTGTTCGAGATGCACGGCTTCGCTCACCCCGGCTCTGCCTGCGTCAACGCGGAGCGCTGCTTCGCCATCACCAAGAAGGAGCAGAACATCATCTCGAGCCATATGTGGCCCCTGACCTTCCGCCATGTGCCCACCTGCCGGGAGGCCATCATCGTCTGTCTGGCCGACAAATACTGCGCCGTGCTGGAAAGCATGTTCCAGCGTACCCGCGTGGCCGATGCCGACGCAGGGGAGAATGAGTGGTAAAGGGCTTGTTCCATACGAAAAAGAGCTGCTGTACGTCATGTACAGCAGCTCTTTTCTTATAATTTCTTATACCCCGCAGGCTCATCGGCTCTGGCGCGGCGCTCCATCAGGTAGGTATCCAGCCAGCGGCCATGACAGTCCCGGGCGATCCGCTCCCGCCGCCCCACGACCCGGAACCCGCACTTGGTGTGGAGGCCGAGGCTGGCGGTGTTGTCCTGCAAGACTGTGGAGTGGAGCGTCCAGTAGCCCTCCTGCTCCGACGCCTCACAGAGGGCCGTCAGCAGCCGGGAGCCGAGGCCCCGGCCCCGGAACTTCTCGCCGACGTAGATGCTCACCTCGGCCACGCCCCGGTAGCACCAGCGGGGGTCGATGCGGCGCAGCGCGGCCCAGCCCGCCAGCTCGCCGCCGTCCAGAATGACGAGGCGGCATTCCTTGATGTGGAAGGCGTCCCACGCCGTGTAGGGCGGGCAGGTGGTCTGGAAGGTGGCGTGCTCGGTGGCGATGCCCTCCAAGTAGATCTCGGACACAGCGGCCCAGTCCTCCGGCGTCATCGGCCGGACAGTGATATTGCTCATGATACTTTCCCCGGCAGAGCGCCCCAATGCGCCCTGCACCATTCCTCTTATCCCAGTTTATCCCAGTATAGCAGATGCGGCCCGTCTGTGCAATGACTTCTCACTCCAGCCCCGGCAGGGTGTCCAGCACCGGGATGCCAAGCCCCTGCAGAAAGGCCCTCTTCTCCTCGATGAGAGGGACGACGTCCAGCTCCGAGGGGGCGTGGGCGTCGCAGCCCACGATGGCCCTGACCGGATACTCCGCCGCGATGCGCCAGAACTCGTCCCGGGTGTAGCCCAGCGAGCCGTCGGGGCGGCGCTGGAGCGTCAGGCCCGCCATGTTGTACTCGAGGGGGATGTCTAGCCGCGCCGCTGCGGCACAGACCTCCCGGCAGGCTTTCTCGGCCTCGGTGTCGAAGGCCGTCATCCGGTTCAAAAAGAGGTCGGGGTGGGCCAGATACCGGTACAGCCCCGTTTCCAGCGCCCGTTCCACCTGCTCGGCGTACCGTCTGCCGTGGGCCGGGGAGGCGCTGCCGCCGAAGCGCCGGGCCTTGGCGTCCTGCTCGTCGGTGGTGTCGTAGTGACAGCCGAGGATGAGGTACTCGATGCCCAGCCGCTCGGTCTCCTCCTTCAGCCAGCCCAGATAGGCCGGGAAATACTCGGCCTCGAGGCCGATGTGGAGATGGAGCCGGTCGGCGTACTTCTCCCGCAGGCTTCGCAGCGTCAGGACATAGTCGTCCAGCTGGGCGGGCAGCATCCGGATATGGCTGACGAAGCCGGGCGTGGCGTAGGCCCACGGGGTGTGGTCGGAAAAGCCCAGCACCTTATAGCCGCAGCGCAGGGCCGTGAGGATGTACTCCTCCTCGGTGCCCTCGGCGTGGCCGCAGCGGGTGGTGTGGGTGTGGTAATTGGTCAGCATGGAAAAAAGCCCCTCCTGGGCAGAAATCTTTTTGACAATCATCACGGTTGTGATACAATAGAGAAAATACCCGTTCGGGGCAGGAACTATTATAGACCTCTTTGCCGCAAAATGCAATTCGGCTGCTCCGAAAAAAAGGAGACAAGAAGATGGATTGGAAACGACTCACTGCCTCTGCGCTGATGCTCGGCCTCCTCGCTCTCCCGGCCTCTGCGGCCAGCATCACGCCCCAGACCACAATGAAAGAGATCCGCGACGACCCCGACATCCGGGCCAGCGGCCTCTACACCTATACCTATGTATGGGAGCGGGACTGCGAAAAGCTCTCCACCAGCCGGGACGATGAGACGCTGGCCGAGGTGGTGGACGATACATCGGCGGAGGCCTGCGCGGCGGGGCTGAACTATCTGGCGCAGGTGTACCACGACGGGGTGCAGGTGACGTACCCGCTCTATTCGGAGGAGGAGATCGCCGCCATGCCCGCCCGCGCCCACGCGGAGCTGTATTACTGCCCCGCAGAGCAGCCGGGGGCGAAGTTTGCCATCGTGCTGTCGGGCAACTCGCTCTACTACAGCGGCGAGCTGCGGGGCGGTGTGTCCACGGCGTGGGAGCTGCACCAGCAGGGGTACGCCGTCTTCTCCCTGCGCTACCGCATCGGCCTCGAGGCCGGGGACGACGCCCCGATGGAAGACCTTGCCCGGGCCATCCGCCTCGTGCTGGCGAACGCAGACACCTTCGGCGTCTCCACCGAGGATTACGCCCTGCTGGGCTACTCCTCCGGCGGGCAGATCGCGGGCGTCTTCGGCAATGAGGAAAAGGGCTGGGGCCGCTACGGCGTCCCGAAGCCCGGCGCACTGCTGCTGGCCTACCCCATCAACAACTTTCTGGAGGCAAAGCCCGCCTACCATCTCCTGATGGACACCGACCGGCTGGAAAGGCGCTACTACTCCTACACGGTCTCGAAGCTGGTGACGCCGGACTACCCGCCCACCTTCCTGTGGTATGGCCGGAACGACAAGATGCTCATGGCCTTCGTCTTCCCGCTGCAGGGGCCGGCCCTTGCCAAGGCCCTGCGGGACAACGGCGTGCCCAACCGGGTGCAGGTCTACGACGACGCCAAGCATGGCGTCGGCATCGGCGTGGGCACCGACGCGGAGGGCTGGGTAGCCGACGCCGCCGCATTCTGGAAGAGCGTTTCGGAAGAATAAAGAAAAGAGGGAAAGGATATGTACGATTTGAATGAATGCATCCGCAGCCTGAACGTGGGCCTGCCCGACGACATTGCCCGGCTGAAGGCAGCCGGATACTACAAGGAGGCCATCGCCCGCATCGACCGGCTGCTGGCCGAGGACTGGACCAAGACCCAGAACAGCCCCGCCACCAACGGCAGCGCTGCGCCGGAGGGATACGTCCCGCCCGAGAACCCCACGCCCCACGGCGTGGACGCCCTGCGGGAGGCGCTGACCGTCCAGAAGGAGATCATGCGCCGTCTGCCCGGGGAATACTGCTGGACGGAGGCCGAAGCCATCGCCCGGATGCAGGAGCGGGTGAAGGGGTTCACGGCGGAGGAGTTCCGCGCCCTCGACTGGGAGGGCCGGATGGACTGGCGGTTCGTGGAGGGAGAAAAGCGGTATCAGGAGCGGTTCGCCGAGACCCTGCTGGCCACCCACGCCGACCTCGCCGCCCGGAAAAAGACCCCGGACGCCCCCAGCAATAAGAACGAGGAGCGTCACCGCCTCTGCGAAAAGATGATGCAGGAGGGGAGCGCCAGCGCCGACATCACCCTCCGCACCAGCATCCGGATGTCGGACGAGGCCTTCGCCGCCGCGCTGGAAAAGGCGAGAGCCGAGGGCCGGGACACCATCCATGTCCGGGCGTGGCTGGCCCTGCCTGCCGCCTGCCCGTCCCAGAGCCATATCACGCTGGACGGATTCACCGAGACGCCCGGCCATATCGCCGCCGAGGACGCGCCCCAGCGCACCGTGTACTGGGAGGCCGACCTTGCCGAGAACCGCACCTTCGGCGCGGAGTACAGCTACCGCGAAACGGCGGTTTACGCCGACCCGCTCTCCTTCACGCCCGACCCGGAGCAGCCGGACTTCTACACCGGCGAGGAGGCACCCCACATCGTCTTTACGCCCTATCTGCGGGCGCTGGCGGCCCAGCTCACCGAGGGCGTCACCAGCCCGGCGGAGAAGGCGAAGCGCATCTACGACTACGTCACCCTGAACGTCCGGTATCACTTCCAGCCCTCTTATTTCGTCCATGAGTCCATCGCCGAGAACTGCGCCCGCAGCCGCCGGGGCGACTGCGGCATCATGGCCCTCACCTTCATCACCCTCTGCCGCATCGCGGGCATCCCGGCCCGCTGGGAGAGCGGCCTTGCGGTGGCCCCGGGGGATGCAGGCTGCCACGACTGGGCACGGTTCTACATCGCGCCCAAGGGCTGGATGTACGCCGACTGCTCCTATGGTTCCTCCATGGCACGCCGGGGCGATGAGATGCTCCGCCGCCACTATTTCGGCAGTCTGGACACAGGCCGGATGGTGGCCAACAGCGCCTTCGAGGCCCCCTTCGACCCGCCGATGACGGGCTTCCGCAGCGACCCCTACGACAACCAGAGCGGGGAGATGGAGGCCGACGGCGTGGGCCTTGCCGGGGAGGAAAGGGTCACCACCAAAGAAGTTTTGAGATTTGAGGAAGTAAAGTAAATGGAATATCTTGCGTTCGTGTACACCCTGCTGCTCGTCGCCATCTGTCTGATGATGGCGGTGCTGCTGGCTCGCACCAGCCGCCTGCTGAAGGAGCCGAAGGACGACGAGGCCCTGAAGAGCTGGCTGGAGCAGCAGCTTGCCGCACAGGCCAAGGACTTCAGCGCCCGGCAGGATGCCGTGGCCCAGCAGAACTACGCCGCCATCCGCAGCGTCAGCGAGACGCTCCAGACTGCCGTGCAGGGGATGAGCACCACGCTGGGGCAGGGGCAGGACAGCCAGCAGCGCATCCTTGAGCAGCGGCTGCGCAGCCTCGAGCAGGCCAACACCCAGCAGATGGAGCAGCTGCGTCAGGCCGTCACCCAGAGCATGGCGACGCTTCAGGCCGAGAACGCCCGCAAGCTGGATGAGATCCGCCACACGGTGGACGAGCAGCTTCAGGACGCCCTGCAGAAGCGGGTCACCGAGAGCTTCAAGGCCGTCAACCAGCAGCTCGAGCAGGTGTACAAGGGTCTGGGCGAGATGCAGTCCCTTGCCGCCGATGTGGGCGGCCTGAAGCAGGTGCTCTCGGGCGTCAAGACCCGCGGCATCCTCGGCGAGATCCAGCTGGGGGCCATCCTCGAAGAAATTCTGGCCCCCGAGCAGTACGACACCAACGTCGCCACCATCCCGGGCAGCACCCAGCGGGTGGAATACGCCATCAAGATGCCGGGCGCGGACGGCGGCAGCGTCTGGCTCCCCATCGACTCCAAGTTCCCCGGCGACACCTACGGCCACCTGCAGGACGCCTACGCCTCCGGCGACGCACAGGCCGTGGAGAACGCCCGCCACGCGCTGGAAATGGTCCTCCGCAGCGAGGCAAAGGACATCCGGGAAAAGTACGTCGAGCCGCCCTATACCACAGCCTTCGGCATCCTGTTCCTGCCCTTTGAGGGCCTGTACGCCGAGGTGGTGAACGCCGGGCTGCTGGAGGTCTTGCAGCGGGATTATCAGGTCAACGTGGCAGGCCCCAGCACCATGGCGGCCCTGCTGAACAGCTTACAGATGGGCTTCAAGACCCTCGCCATCCAGAAGCGCTCGGGCGAGGTGTGGCAGCTGCTGGGCGCGGTGAAGACCGAGTTCGACAAGTTCGGGCAGGGCCTCACCAAGATGCAGCAGCGCCTGCGCCAGACCGACGAGGAGCTGGACAAGCTCATCGGCGTCCGCAGCCGCGCCATCAGCCGGAAGCTGCGCAGCGTCCAGAGCCTCGACGAGGCCAGCGCCAGCGCCCTCCTCGAGATCGACGACATGAACGAGCTGCCAAGTGCACTCTCCGAGACAGGCGGGACATCTGACCAAGTTGGAAATTAACGACGGTGCATCGCCGAAAATCGAACTTAGCCAAGGAGACCAACTTCGACGGAGGTGACCAAGTTGGAACTTGGCCAGCAAAGGCAAGTTGGCCAAACTGACCAACATGGAATATATAACATAGATACGTTATTATATTGGAACTTGGTCTTATATTCCACAGGAGTAGAGCCTCGGCCTGCTGCCCGGCCTGATAAATAGTTGACGAAGGGGGCAGGCTGTGCTATACTAAGAACGATTCTTGAAAAATACTGCCGACTGCGGTATGTCATACACAAAACAGCAGAGAGGAAATGTGCTTATGAGCGTAAAGAATATCAGCAGCGCCATCCTTGGCGTGGGTGTGGACGATACCACCATTGACCTGTTCGAGAGCCAGTACCCTGTGCCCACCGGCGTCAGCTACAACTCCTATATCATCCGGGACGAGAAGACCGCCATCCTCGACACGGTGGACGCGCGTGCCACCGACGAGTGGATGGCAAACGTCACCGAGGCGCTGGCAGGGGAGAAGCCCGCCTACCTCGTCGTCCACCACATGGAGCCGGACCACGGCGCAAATGTGGCCCGCCTCGCCGCCCTCTACCCCGAGATGCAGGTGGTGGGCAACGCCAAGACCTTCCAGTATATGGAGCAGTTCTTCGGCCCGGAGGCCATCGCCAAGGAGCGCCGCGTCGTCGTGAAGGACGGCGAGAGCCTCTCGCTGGGCGCACACACCCTCACCTTCGTCTTTGCACCGATGGTCCACTGGCCCGAGGTCATGGTGAGCTATGAGTCCACCGAAAAAGTCCTCTTCTCCGCCGACGGCTTTGGCCGCTTCGGCGCTGTGGCAAAGTTCGACGAGAAGGCCGACTGGGCCAGCGAGGCCCGCCGCTACTACCTGAACATCGTGGGCAAGTACGGCCCGCAGGTGCAGGCCCTGCTGAAAAAGGCCGCTGCGCTGGACATCGCCACCATCTGCCCGCTGCACGGCCCCGTCCTCACCGGCGACCTCAGCAAATACCTGAACTACTATGATATGTGGTCCAGCTACAGGGCCGAGGAGCCGGAAAAGATCCTGGTGGCCAGCGCCTCCATCCACGGCCACACCCGCGCCGCCGCCCACACTCTGGCCGACAAGCTCCGGGCCAAGGGGGCGAAGGTGGTGGAGATCGACCTGACCCGGGTCGATGTCTCCTACGCCGTCACGGAGGCCTTCCGCTGCGGCAAGACCGTGCTGGCCTGCGCCACCTACGACGGCTTCCTCTTCCCGCCGATGGAGAACCTGCTGGCCCACCTCAAGACCAAGGCCTTCCAGAGCCGCACCATCGCCCTGATGGAGAACGGCACTTGGGCGCCCATGGCCGCAAAGCTCATGCGCGCCGAGCTGGAGGGCATGAAGAACATCACCGTCTGTGACACCGTCGTCACCCTCCGCTCTGCCTCCAACCCCGCCGCCGAGGCGCAGATGGATGCGCTGGCGGAGGAGCTGCTGGCGAAGTAAGTAAAAGATTGCGAACATGAGAAAATCCCCCACATTTGTGGGGGATTTTCTTGTTTTCTGTCAGCGTTTATGATACACTGGTGCTGCCGCTGGAAAGCGGCGGGGCACTGTACATACGGCAGGCGGTTTGGTCTCTCACTTCCGAAAGGAGGTGAGAAGATGCCGATTACTTTGACGTTCCATGTCTTTGGACTTACGTTCACGATTCGGATCAAAAAGTAAAACCGCCACCTCTGCCAAGGTGACGGTTTTCAAAAAGCCAAATCCTTAGAAAGAGGCCAAACCGTTTGTCACAGTGCCTTTTCTATGGATATTATAGCGCATTGCCGGGCGGCTGTCAAGGAACCCGGCAGTGCGTTTTTTATCAAGAAGCGCGCGGTTTTCTGCCAAGCGCCGCCGCACAGCGATGAGCAGGCTCTTTGTCAGAGCGATACCATCGCTGCGCCCGCGCTTTGTGGTCAGCATCCTTGCCCTCTCAGGCGCTTCGCGCCAGCTCCCCCAAAGGGGGAGCCACTGGCGTGCCGGGCCACTTTTCGCTGGATGCCTAAGGCCCGACAGGGCGCAAAAGAGCGGGCCTCGCTTACGGGGGCAGCGGCTTCTGAACAAGAGCGCCTTGTCAAGCTGCTGTGAATCCAGACCGCAGGGCACTACTGTTTCCGGATAGAGTAAACTTTGCTCGTCCCGCGTGGGCCTGACCGGTACGCCAGTGCCTCTCCCCATGGGAGAGGTGTCACCAAAGGTGACGGAGAGGGCCTGCCGCTGCCAGCAAAACGCAAGAAAAAAGCGGATATTCCCCGAAATCTGCCTGCGCCGCTTGCAAACCGGCCCGAAATGTGGTAAGATGATTCATGGTTATTTGATGACCACGACCTGAATACTCCAAACGCAGCGACGGAGAGAGTAGGCGGGCGCACCGCAGCAAAGAGAGAAGCTTCACCGGCTGAGAGGGCTTCCGTGCGGGCGCTGGCTGAAGTTCGCTCCCGAGCGGCTGGCCTGAACCTTGCAGTAGGGCCGGACGGTGCGCCCCGTTACGGCGTTTTGAGCGCCGCACGGCTCCCGAGTGGGCCGGGCGGAAACCGGGTGGTACCGCGGAGCTGTAAATTTTTGAAGCTTCGTCCCTTTTGCCGGGCCTTACGAGAGGCCTCGGCAGGGGACGGAGCTTTTTTGCTGTCCGCTGAACAACACGAATGAGAAGGAGAGAACATCCATGCAAGCAATGATCGACGAGCTGGCAAAGCAGGCGGAAGAGAGCCTCGGTCAGGTCTCTTCCAAGGAGACGCTGGCAACTTTCTGGCAGGAATATCTGAGCAAGAACGGCAAGATCCCCGCCCTGATGAAGAATCTGCGCTCGGTCGCCCCCGAGGAGCGTCCGGCCATGGGCAAGATCATCAACGAACTGAAGACCAAGGTGCAGGCGGAGTATGACGCCGCCGCCGAGCAGGTCAAGCAGGCCGAGCTTGCCGCCCGCAACGCCGCCGAGACGGTGGACATCACCCTGCCCGCCAAGACCCGAGCCGTGGGCGGTCTGCACCCGTTGACCCTCGTGACCAACCAGATCATCGACGTCTTCTCGGGCATGGGCTTTGCGGTGGCAGACGCCCCCGAGATCGAGGACGACGACCACAACTTCACCCGTCTGAACGTCCCGAAGGACCACCCCGCCCGCGATATGCAGGACACCTTCTACCTGTCCGACGAGTTCCTGCTCCGCACCCAGACCTCCGGCGGCCAGATCCGCACCATGGACAGCCAGAAGCCGCCCATCAAGGTGCTCATCCCGGGCCGCGTCTTCCGCTCCGACTCCGACGCCACCCACAGCCCCATGTTCCATCAGATGGAGGGTCTGGTGGTGGATAAGGGCATCACGCTGGGCGACCTGCAGGGCGCGCTGAACACCTTCGTGCAGAAGCTGTTCGGTGCCGACACCCGCACCCGCCTGCGCCCCTCCTACTTCCCCTTCACTGAGCCGAGCGTCGAGGTGGACGTGAGCTGCTTCGAGTGCCACGGCAAGGGCTGCCCCCTGTGCAAGCACACCGGCTGGATCGAGGTGCTGGGCGGCGGCGTCGTCAACCGCAAGGTGCTGGAGAACTGCAACATCGACCCGGACGAGTACTCGGGCTTTGCCTTCGGCATCGGCATCGAGCGCATCGCCATGCTGAAGTACGGCATCAACAACATCGGCCTGATGTTTGAGAACAACCTGCAGTTCCTCAAGCAGTTCCACGAATAAGAGGGGAGAGAGCAAACAATGAAAGTACCTTTCAGTTGGTTAAAAGAACTCGTCGATATTGACGTTACCGCACAGGAGCTTGAAGAGAAGCTCTTCTCCTGCGGCTTTGAGGTCGAGGAGCTGATCCCGCTGGACGCCGGCATCAGCAAGGTGGTCGTCGGTAAGATCGTGGAGATGGAGCCTCAGGAGGGCACCCATCTGACCAAGTGCGTCGTGGACTGCGGCAGCTACGGCCACGACATCCGCATCAGCACCGGCGCTTCGAACATGAAGCTGGGCGACTGTGTGCCCGCCGCGCTGGACGGCTCCACTCTGCCCGGCGGCATCAAGATCAAGGCCCGCAAGATGCAGGGCGTCGAGTCCAACGGAATGCTCTGCTCCGGCGAGGAGCTGGGCCTGAACGACGACCTGTTCCCGGGCTCTGAGGTCTACGGCCTGCTCATCCTGCCCGAGGACTCCGTCCCCGGCACCGACATCGCCCCCGTGGTGGGTCTGGACGACTACATCTTCGACATCTCCATCACCGCCAACCGCCCCGACTGCCAGTCGGTGCTGGGCATCGCCCGCGAGGTGTCCGCCATCCTCGGCAAGCCCCTGCACATGCCGGCCATGGACTACAAGGCCGTCTGCGACGCCGACGCGCCGGTGAGCGTGAAGGTGGAGGCCCCCGACCTCTGCCCCCGCTACATGGCACACTACGTCCGCAACATCCGGATGGGCGAGTCTCCCCGCTGGATGAAGCGCCATCTGGCCCTCTGCGGCCTGCGCTCCATCAGCAACGTGGTGGACATCACCAACCACACCCTGCTGGAGATGGGTCAGCCCATGCACGCCTTCGACCTGAATAAGGTGGCGGGCCGCAGCATCACCGTCCGCCGCGCTGCGGAGGGCGAGAAGATCACCACCCTCGACGAGAAGGAGTTCACCCTGAATCCCAACAATCTGGTCATCTGCGACGCCGAGAAGCCGGTGGCGCTGGCCGGCATCATGGGCGGCGCAAACTCCGGCATGGACGACGCCACCACCAGCCTGCTCTTCGAGTGCGCGACCTTCGCCCGCGACTCGGTCCGCAAGACCAGCCGCGCTCTGGGCCAGAACAGCGACTCCTCCGCCCGCTACGAGAAGGGCGTGGACCGTCACTCCCCCGAGATGGGCCTTGCCCGCGCCCTGCACCTCATTCAGGAGCTGGACTGCGGCGACATCACCACGCTGGAATACGACCTGACCGATGGCCGCCCGCTGGAGCGCAGGCATATCGTCACCACCCCGGCCAAGATCTGCGGCGTGCTGGGCATCACCGTGCCCGACCAGACCATGATCGACATCCTCAAGCGCCTCGAATTCACCGTGGATGTGCAGGCCGACGGCAGCTGGGACGTCTCGGCACCGCTCTACCGCGAGGACGTGGAGAGCTTCCCCGATCTGGCCGAGGAGGTCATCCGCGAGTACGGCTATGACCACATCGTGCCCACCTTCCTGAACACTGCCTCCGTCACCAACGGCGGCCTGAACTACGACCAGAAGCAGCAGCTCAAGACCAAGCGGCTGCTGGCGGCACAGGGCTTCTATGAGGCCTCTACGCTGGCCTTCTACTCCAACGCCGAGTTCGATATGCTCCATATCCCGGCGGACGACGAGGCCCGCAAGGCCATCCGCATCCTGAACCCCATCAGCGAGAATCTGTCCGTCATGCGCACCCTGCTGGCCCCCTCCATGCTGAACGTCATCGTGGACAACCTGAAGAAGGGCAACGCCGAGGGCCGCCTGTTTGAGATGGCACCGGTCTACCTCGCCAAGGAGCTGCCCATTCAGGAGCACCCCCACGAGCGTCAGACCCTCTGCCTCGGCGCGTTCGGCCCGGCGGAGGACTTCTTCACCGTCAAGGGCGCTCTGGAGGCGCTGGCCGCAGGCTTCGACCTGACCTTCACCTACCAGCGGGAGACCACCAGCTGGCTCCACCCCGGCATCAGCGCCGCCGTCTACTGCAACGGCAAGCGTCTGGGCGTCTTTGGCAAGCTGGCCAACGAGATCAACGCTGAGCTGGAGATCGCCAAGGAGCAGAAGGACAGCCAGAACATCTATCTGGGCGAGCTGGACTACGAGGCCCTGATGTCCTGCGTCGAGGGCGGGCTGCGCTACAAGCCCCTCAGCCCCTACGCCGCCGTCAAGCGCGATCTGGCGCTGGTCTGCGACGAGGCTGTGGCCTGCGGCGACATCGAGGAGGCTATCAAAAAGGCCAGCCCCCTCATCACCGAGGTCAAGCTGTTCGATATTTACCGGGGCGCGAACCTCGGCGAGGGCAAGAAGAGCATGGCCTTCTCCCTGACCCTGTCCGACCCCGCTGCCGAAGTCTCCGCCGAGCAGGTGGAGCGCACCGTCAAGAAGGTGCTGGGCAACCTGAAGTTCAAGCTGGGCATCGAGATCCGCTGAACCTGATATGAAAAATGAGTCCGTCTGTGCCGCTGGCACAGGCGGGCTTTTTCTTTGGGGCGGTTTATGCTATACTTATCTCATTGATGAAAAGCAGGAGGAACCAGCGTGGAGGATTACCGCACCATCCGAGGCACGGCCATCGGAGAATACGAAGAGAAGAAGAGCCGCTTCATCGCGCAGCTCTCCTTTGCAGACAGCGAGGAAAAGGCCGTGGCCTTTCTGGAGCAGGTGCGTGCGGCCAACCGCACCGCCCGCCACAACGTCTATGCCTACCGTCTGCGGGAGGGCAGCCGGGAGCGCTACTCCGACGACGGCGAACCGGCCAAGACGGCGGGGACGCCTGCGCTGGAGGTCTTGCAGCACAGCGGCCTGACCGACCTCATCGTGGTCGTCACCCGGTACTTCGGCGGTGTGCTGCTGGGCACAGGGGGCCTCGTCCGGGCCTACACCACAGCCACCGCCCGGGCGCTGGAAGCCGCCGAGGTGGTCACAGTGCGCAGCGTGGTGGCGCTGGAGGTGACGGTGGACTACGGGCTTTATGAGCGGGCCGACCTCCTCATCCGGGCCGCAGGGGGCAAGCTGGCCGAGCCGGAGTTCACCGACCGGGTCACCCTCCGCTGGCAGATGCCGGAACACACCGAGGGGCCGCTGCTCACCCAGCTGCAGGAGCTGACACGGGGCACGGCCAATGTCACCGTGAGCGCGCCGTTTTATGCGGCGTTCTGAGGGGGCATGCCGCTGCCAAAGAACGAAAAACAGCAGCAACCGGCGAAAGAGGCCGGAATACCAAAAATTCCCAGCAAACCCATCGAAACATTTTTTGAACGAAGAGTCATGGATTTTCCCCCTTCGACAGCGCAAATCGGTTACAATAGCCGCAGACGCGGCACTGGGATCGGCCGCGCACGGAGAGGAGGGGGAACGAGAGAAAAAGAAGCGGCAGATCTGCCGTCCGCACCTTCGAGGACGTCTTTGTGCCCCGCAGGCGGCACGTTTTGGAGAAAAAGGAGCGCCGAACATCGTTATGATCCCACACGAATATATTGAAGAGCTGACCCGCCGCACCGACATCGTGGAGCTGGTGGGCAATTATGTCCAGCTCAAACGGAAGGGCCGGCTCTACGGCGGGCTGTGCCCCTTCCACAGCGAGAAGACCCCCTCGTTCTACGTCTACCCGGACACCCAGAGCTTCTACTGCTTTGGCTGCGGCGCGGGCGGCGACGCGGTGAGCTTTACCAAGAGGATCAACAGCATCGACTACATCGAGGCCGTCAAGCTGCTGGCCCAGCGGGCCGGGATGCCCGAACCCACCGAGGACGACAAAACGGGCCGTCTGCGCAGCCGCATCCTGACCATGAACAAGGACGCGGCCCGCTTCTTCCACGCCTGCCTCAACTCCACGGTGGAGGAGGCCCGGCAGGCCCGGGCCTACTGGCGGCGGCGCGGCCTCGACGACAAGACCATCAACCGCTTCGGGCTGGGCTATGCCCCCGACGACGGGCAGGCGCTCTACCAGTACCTCCGGGATAAGGGATACAACCAGCAGGAGCTGGACGCCAGCGGCCTGTTCAAGCGCAGCCAGTCGGGCCGCATCTACTGCCTGTTCTGGCGGCGGGTCATGACCCCCATCTTCGACCTGCGGGGCAACATCATCGCCTTCGGCGGCCGGGTGCTGGACGATTCCAAGCCCAAATACGTCAACAGCCCCGAAACGCTGGTCTACCACAAGTCGGATACGGTGTTTGCGCTCCAGATCGCCAAGCGGAGCGCCTCCCGCCGGTATGTCCTCTGTGAGGGCTATATGGACGTCATCTCCATGCATCAGGTGGGCATCGACACCGCCGTCTGCGCCTGCGGCACGGCCCTGACGCCCGATCAGGTCAAGCTCATCAGCCAGTACGCCGAGGAGGTCATCCTCAGCTACGACTCCGATGAGGCGGGCCAGAAGGCCACCCTCCGCTCTCTGGAGCTGTTCCGCAACAGCCCGGTGCGGGTGGGCGTCTTACAGATCCCGGGGGCGAAGGATCCGGACGAGTACATCAAGAAATACGGTGCCGACCGCTTCAAGGCCCTGCTGGACGGCGTGGGCAACGCGCTGGACTTCCGGATGAAGCGGCTGCGGGACCAGTACGACCTCAAGCAGGACGCCCAGCGCCTCGAGTACGTCAAGGAGGCCGTGGAGATGCTGGCCCAGCGCTCCAACCCCACCGAGCAGGAGGTCTACGCAGGCCGTCTGGCCGAGGAGACCAACATCTCCAAGACCGCCATCATGGCCCAGCTGGCCGACGCCGTGAAAAGGGCCGGCAGCAAGCGCCGCTGGGAGCGGAGCCGCGCCCGTCTGCGGGAGGGCGAGATGGACCAGATCAAGGTGCCCTACGGCGCAGGCCGGGGCGCACTGGGGATGGCCAGCGCCGAACAGCGGCTTCTGGCCGCCATGCTGCGGGAGCCGGGCTACATCGACAAGGTGAGTGCCCGGCTCAGGCCGGAGCAGTTTTTGCAGCCCCAGCAGAAGGAACTGTACGAGGCCATGCTCCGCTGCAGGGAGCAGGGGGTGGACGTGAGCCTCGCCACCCTGCGGGCCTTCGTCAGCGAGGAGGCCCTGAATGAATTGAGCCGTCTTGCGGCACAATACAGCGATGTAAACTGTACGCCGGAGGACATCCAGCTCTATCTGGAACGCATCGCCCGGGGCACCCCCGTGGCCAGCCGCGCCGCCAGTATGTCAACCAACGATATTGAACAGTATCTCCAGTCGATGCGGGAACAAAAGCAGGGAACTGCTGACGCAGAAGATTCGGTCTGATCTCTCCACCGGCTGGGGCCGGAAGGAGAAGAGCAGATGCAGAAAATGTCACAGACGGAAGAAATGGCAAAACTGCTGGCGGGACGTGCCCGCCGCCATGTCCTGACGCCCGAGCAGGTGAGCCGTGCGATGGAGGAACAGGACTTCGACCCGGCAGGGCTGGACGAGCTGTATGCCGCACTGGAGACGCGGGGCGTGCAGGTGGCTGAGGAGGAGACGGAGCTGCCGCTTCTGGATGAAGAGCAGATCGGCAGGCTCGAGGATGAGCTTTCTGCCGAGGGGGTGGCGCTGGACGACCCGGTAAAGACCTATCTGAAGGAGATCGGCCGGGTGCCCCTGCTGGCCGCGGAGGAGGAGGCTGCCCTTGCCCGTGCCGCGCAGGCCGGGGACGAGGACGCCCGCCGCCGTCTCAGCGAAGCGAACCTCCGCCTCGTGGTCTCGGTGGCAAAGCGGTACGCCGGGCGGGGCCTGCCTTTCCTCGACCTCATTCAGGAGGGGAACCTCGGCCTGATGAAGGCAGCGGAGAAGTTCGAGCCGGACCGGGGCTTCAAGTTTTCCACCTACGCCACATGGTGGATCCGGCAGTCCATCACCCGGGCCATCGCCGATCAGGGCCGCACCATCCGCATCCCGGTGCATCTGGTGGAGAGCATCAACCGGGTGAAGAAGACGGCGGGGGAGCTGCTGCGCCGCACAGGCCGGGAGCCGACCGTCGAGGAGATCGCCGCCCAGCTGGACATGGAGGCGGCCCGGGTGCGGGAGCTGCTGCAGCTGTCGCAGGACCCCATCAGCCTCGAAACGCCGGTGGGAGAGGAGGAGGACGCCCACCTTGAGGACTTCATCCGGGACGATGAGGCGGGCATCCCCGCCGACGAGGCCGGGCGGCAGCTGCTCCGCCGGGAGCTGATGACGGTGCTCAAGAGCCTCACGCCCCGGGAGGAGCGGGTCATCGCCCTTCGCTTCGGCCTTGAGGATGGCCGCGCCCGGACGCTGGAAGAGCTGGGCCGGGAGTTCAACGTCACCCGCGAGCGGGTGCGCCAGATCGAAGCCAAGGCCCTGCGCAAGCTGCGCCACCCCAGCCGGGCCAAGCGCCTGCGGGATTATCTGGACGAGTAGAGCAGGATGCAAGAGCAAATGGTGACAAAATGCACAAGGGTGTTTTTGTCTGGAACGTAAAAAACAAAAAAATCAACCCCAAAATCGCGCAAAGCGTACACGCACCCGGGCGTCCCATAAAAGAGGGCGCTCGGGAATTTTTTTGCCTCAAAACGGAAAAATGGCTTGACAACAGGGGTTTCAGGGTGTATACTGCATTAGTATCACATAATGGCCTAGTGCGCCAAAAAGGGAGTTTGTGCAGCGCGAGCCGGACGGGTCTCACCGAAAAGTTTGTGCAAAACGCCGGACTTCTGCGCGCGGTGCAGGCCGAATTATGTGTGTCTGCTCAAATTCGACCTGCATTTTGCAACATCCGTAGAGTATAAAAGTAAGGAGTGGTTGATTTTATGATGAAAGTCAAGCCCGTCAAGCTCGGCAAGACCGAGCGCATGAGCTTCTCCCACATCGACGAAGTCATCAGTATGCCGAACCTCATCGAGGTCCAGAAGAACTCGTACCAGTGGTTTCTGGACGAGGGCCTGAAAGAGGTCTTCCACGACATCGGCACCATTGAGGACTATACCGGCAATCTGGCACTGAGCTTTGTGGACTTCCGCCTCGACAAGGAGCCGAAGTACAGCATCAAAGAGTGCAAAGAGCGCGACGTGACCTATGCAGCGCCCCTGCGCGTCACCGCCCGTCTGCTGAACAAGGAGACCGGCGAGGTGAAGGATCAGGAGATCTTCATGGGCGACTTCCCCCTGATGACCGACGCAGGCACCTTTGTCATCAACGGTGCAGAGCGCGCCATCGTCAGCCAGCTGGTCCGTTCTCCCGGCGTATTCTACGGTGATGCCAAGGATAAGGTAGGCAACGACCTGTACAGCGCCACCATGAACCCTAACCGCGGCGCATGGCTGGAGTACGAGACCGACGCTTCCAACGTGTTCTATGTCCGCATCGACAAGAACCGCAAGCTGCCCGTCACCGTCCTCTGCCGTGCACTGGGCCTGTCCTCCAACGAGGACATCCTGAACTACTTCGGCGAGGATGAGCGCATCCTTGCCACGCTGGAGAAGGACACCACCAAGAACACCGAGGAGGGCCTGCTGGAAGTCTACCGCAAGCTGCGCCCCGGTGAGCCTCCCACGGTGGAGTCCGCCACCAGCCAGATCAATATGCTCTTCTTCGACCCCCGCCGCTACGATCTGTCCCGGTTCGGTCGTTATAAGATGAACAAGAAGCTGTCTCTGGCACGCCGCATCATGAACCACGTCGCCGCCGAGAACGTCGTCGCTCCTCTGACCGGCGAACTGCTCATCGAGAAGGATGCCAAGATCACCCGTCAGATGGCGGAGGCCGCAGATGCAGCCGGCGTCAACATCGTCGTGCTGAACGTCGAGGGCAAGAAGGTCAAGGTCATCACCAACGGCTGTGTGGATGCACAGGGCTTCTTCTCCTTCGACGTCAAGGAATGCGGCATCAACGAGCGCTGCTCCTTCGAGGAGATCAAGAAGATCCTCGACACCACCTCCGATGTGGAGGAGCAGAAGGAGATGCTGCGCCGCAACCACGACCAGCTCATCGGCCGCACCGTCACCGTGACCGACATCCTCTCCTCCATCAACTACCTGAACGGTCTGGGCCACGGCATCGGCACCACCGATGACATCGACCATCTGGGCAACCGCCGCATCCGCAGCGTCGGTGAGCTGCTGCAGAACCAGTTCCGCATCGGCTTCTCCCGCATGGAGCGCGTCATCCGTGAGCGGATGACCCTCCAGAGTCAGGACCAGAGCGTCATCACCCCGCAGGCCCTCATCAACATCCGCCCTGTGGTGGCCGCCATCAAGGAGTTCTTCGGCTCCTCTCCGCTGTCTCAGTTCATGGACCAGAACAACCCTCTGGCTGAGCTGACCCACAAGCGCCGTCTGTCTGCTCTGGGCCCCGGCGGTCTGAGCCGTGACCGCGCAGGCTTCGAAGTCCGCGACGTCCACTACAGCCACTATGGCCGTATGTGCCCCATCGAGACTCCTGAAGGCCCCAACATCGGTCTGATCTCCTATCTGGCATCTTACGCCAAGATCAACGAGTACGGCTTCGTCGAGGCTCCCTACCGCAAGGTCAAGAAGACCTACGACGAGAACGGCAACCTCATCGATCAGGTCGTCACCGACGAGGTCGAGTATATGACCGCTGACGTTGAGGACGAGTACGTCGTGGCACAGGCCAACGAGCCGCTGGACGAGACCAAGCACTTCAAGCGTGCCCGCGTCTCCGCCCGCCGCCGCGACGACATCCTCGAGATCGACGCCGAGAAGGTCGATTATATGGACGTCTCGCCCCGAATGATGGTCTCTGTCGCTACCGCCTGCATCCCCTTCCTCGAGAACGATGACTGTAACCGTGCTCTGATGGGCTCCAACATGCAGCGTCAGGCCGTGCCTCTGATGGTCACGCAGCAGCCCATCGTTGCCACCGGCATGGAGTACAAGGCTGCGACCGACTCCGGCACCGCTGTTCTGGCCAAGGCCGACGGCATCGTCGAGAAGGTGGACGCAGACCACATTGAGGTGCGCAACGCACAGGGAGCAGTGGACAACTACGCTCTGATCAAGTTCGCCCGCTCCAACGCAGGCACCTGCATCAACCAGCGCCCCATCGTCGAGGTGGGCGAGACCGTCAAGGCCGGTCAGGTGCTGGCCGACGGCCCCGCAATGCGCAACGGCGAGATCTCTCTGGGCAAGAACGCTCTGATCGGCTTCATGACCTGGGAGGGCTACAACTACGAGGACGCTGTCCTGCTGAACGAGAAGATCGTCCGCGAGGACGTTTACACCTCGATCCACATCGAGGAATATGAGACCGAGTCCCGCGACACCAAGCTGGGACCCGAAGAGATCACCCGCGACATCCCCAACGTCTCGGAGGATGCCCTGAAGGATCTGGACGAGCGCGGCATCATCCGCATCGGCGCAGAGGTCAAGAGCGGCGACATTCTGGTCGGCAAAGTTACCCCGAAGGGCGAGACCGAGCTGACCGCTGAGGAGCGCCTGCTCCGCGCCATCTTCGGCGAGAAGGCCCGCGAGGTGCGTGACACCTCTCTGCGCGTGCCCCACGGCGAGTACGGCATCATCGTGGACGTCAAGGTCTTTACCCCGGAGAACAGCGACGAGCTGCAGCCCGGCGTGCGCGAGGTCGTCCGCTGCTACATCGCTCAGAAGCGCAAGATCAGCGTCGGCGATAAGATGGCAGGCCGTCACGGCAACAAGGGTGTCGTTTCCCGCATCCTGCCGCAGGAGGATATGCCCTACCTGCCCGACGGCACCCCGCTGGACATCGTGCTGAACCCGCTGGGCGTTCCTTCCCGTATGAACATCGGTCAGGTGCTGGAAGTCAACCTCGGCTATGCAGCCAAGGCCTGCGGCATCAAGGTCATGACCCCGGTCTTCGACTCCGCCCGCGAGGCTGACATCGGCGATACCTTCGATACCGCCCGCGAGATGTGGCACGGCGAGAACGCCCCCGCTTACCCCACCAAGCTGCCGAAGCTGATGGGCGAGAAGGGCCACATCATCGACTTCTCCAAGATCGAGCTGGACCGCGACGGCAAGACCACCGTTTACGACGGCCGCACCGGTGAGAAGTTCGACAACCGCGTCACCGTCGGCTATATGTACTACCTCAAGCTGCATCACCTCGTTGACGATAAGATCCACGCCCGTTCCACCGGCCCCTACTCTCTGGTCACTCAGCAGCCTCTGGGCGGCAAGGCCCAGTTCGGCGGCCAGCGCTTCGGCGAGATGGAGGTCTGGGCTCTGGAGGCTTATGGCGCTGCTTACACCCTGCAGGAGATCCTGACCGTCAAGTCCGATGACGTCGAGGGCCGTGTCAAGACCTACGAGGCCATCGTCAAGGGCGAGCCGATCCCGCAGCCGGGCATCCCCGAATCCTTCCGCGTCATGCTCAAGGAGCTGCAGGCTCTGGGTCTGGACGTCATCGTTCAGGACAAGGACGGCAACGAGATCGATATGCGCCAGAACTTCGACGACGAAGAGACCGGCTTTGATATGCGCGATGTTGCCGGCACCGAGACCGTCGCCAACGAGAACGAGCTGCTGAACGATTACACCATCAAGGACGCCGATGCTGGTTTCGATGATCCCTCCGTGCTGGAGGATGACAGCTCTGCCGCTGCAGAGCCCGCTTCTGACGAAGTGAACATCGACGAATAAGACCCCCCTATGAGAAAGCTGCGACCCCCTGCGCGGTGCGCGTGCTGCCGCCGCAGGGCAGGGGAGGGCAGCGGGTCTTCCAACGTCAACTGTTATCATCGAGACTATAAAGATTAAGAAAGGGTTCGTTTCATGGAAAACAACGTCTTCGATTCGATCAAAATCGGCCTTGCCTCTCCGGACCAGATCCGCAACTGGAGCTACGGCGAGGTGAAGAAGCCTGAGACCATCAACTACCGCACCCTGAAGCCGGAGCGCGACGGTCTGTACTGCGAGCGCATTTTTGGACCTACCAAGGACTGGGAGTGCCACTGCGGCAAGTATAAGCGCATCCGCTACAAGGGCAAGATCTGCGACCGCTGCGGCGTCGAGGTCACCAAGGCCAAGGTCCGCCGTGAGCGCATGGGCCACATCGAGCTGGCCGCTCCTGTGAGCCATATCTGGTATTTCAAGGGCATCCCCAGCCGCATCGGCCTGATGCTGGACATCAGCCCCCGCCTGCTGGAGAAGGTGCTGTACTTTGCAAGCTATATCGTCACCGACCCCGGCCTGACCCCGCTGGAAAAGAAGCAGCTGCTGACTGAGAAAGAGTACCGCGAGATGCGGGAGCGCTACGGTGACGAGTTCGAGGCTGCAATGGGCGCTGAGGCCATTCAGGACCTGCTGAAGGAGATCGACCTCGACCAGCTCAGCGCCGAGCTGACGGCTGAGGTGGAGAAGTCCTCCGGCCAGAAGCGGGTGCGCATCCTGAAGCGTCTGGAGGCCGTCGAGGCCTTCCGCGTTTCCGGCAACCGCCCCGAGTGGATGGTCATGGATGTGCTGCCTGTGCTGCCGCCTGACCTGCGCCCCATGGTCCAGCTGGACGGCGGCCGCTTTGCCACCTCCGACCTGAATGACCTGTACCGCCGCGTCATCAACCGCAACAACCGTCTGCGCCGTCTGCTGGAGCTGGGCGCTCCCGACATCATCGTGCGCAACGAGAAGCGGATGCTGCAGGAGGCAGTTGACAGCCTGATCGACAACGGCCGCCGCGGCCGTCCGGTCACCGGCCCCAACAACCGCGCACTGAAGAGCCTTTCCGATCTGCTGAAGGGCAAGCAGGGCCGCTTCCGCCAGAACCTGCTGGGTAAGCGTGTTGACTACTCCGGCCGTTCCGTTATCGTCGTCGGCCCTGAGCTGAAGATGGACCAGTGCGGTCTGCCCAAGGAGATGGCGCTGGAGCTGTTCAAGCCCTTCGTCATGAAGGATCTGGTCGAGAAGGGCGTGGCCAACAACATCAAGTCTGCCCGCAAGATGGTCGAGCGCACCAAGCCCGAGGTCTGGGACAGCCTTGAGACGGTCATCAAGGGCCACCCCGTCCTGCTGAACCGTGCACCTACCCTGCACCGTCTGGGCATTCAGGCCTTCAACCCCGTGCTGGTCGAGGGCCGTGCCATCAAGCTGCACCCGCTGGCCTGTACCGCATTCAACGCCGACTTCGACGGTGACCAGATGGCAGTCCATCTGCCTCTGGGCGAGGATGCCTGCCGTGAGGCCAAGATGCTGATGCTGGCTTCCGGCAACCTGCTGAAGCCTTCGGATGGCGCACCTGTCACCGTGCCGACGCAGGATATGATTCTGGGCAGCTACTACCTGACCACCGTTCGTGAGAACGAGGAGGGCGCAGGCAAGGTGTTCCGCGACGAGAACGAGGCTCTGATGGCCTACGCCGAGCACGTCATCACCCTGCACGCACCCATCAAGGTGCGCCGCACCATGGTCATCGACGGCGTGGAGCGCACCGGTCTGGTGGACGCCACCGCCGGCCGCATCATCTTCAACAACCCCGTGCCCCAGAATCTGGGCTATATCGACCGCACCGACCCGGAGCACTGGCTGGAGTATGAGGTCAGCTTCCGCGTGACCAAGAAGACCCTGCCCGACATCATCTCCCGCTGCATGACCCGCAACGGCACCCGCACGTGTGCAAAGATGCTGGACGCCATCAAGGCACAGGGCTACAAGTACTCCACCCTGTCTGCCATCTCCGTCGCTGTCTGCGACGCAGTCATCCCGCCCCAGAAGGACGAGCTGATCGCCGACGCTGACAAGCAGGTCTCTCAGGTCAGCAAGCTCTTCAACCGCGGCCTGATCTCCGAGAACGAGCGCTATGCCCAGACCATCAACATCTGGCAGGCCACCACCGACAAGGTCTCCAAGGCGCTGGCTGCAAACCTGCCCGAGGACAACGAGATCTTCATGATGGCAGATTCCGGCGCCCGTGGTTCTATGAACCAGATCAAGCAGCTGGCCGGCATGCGCGGCCTGCTGGCAAACACCGCCGGTAAGACCATCGAGATGCCCATTCGTGCCAACTACCGCGAAGGTCTGAATATTCTGGAATATTTCGTTTCTGCCCGTGGTGCTCGTAAGGGTCTGGCCGATACCGCTCTGCGTACTGCTGACTCCGGCTACCTGACCCGCCGCATGGTCGATGTCTCTCAGGAGGTCATCGTCCGCGAGATCGACTGCGGCACCACCGACGGCCTCTGGGTCTCCGAGATCCACGAGGGCAAGGAGAAGATCGAGAGCTTCCGGGAGCGCATCATCGGCCGTTACGCCGTGGGCGATGTCATCGACCCCGTCACCGGCAAGGTCATCGTTCCCGAGGGCAAGATGATCGACCTCTACGATGCCAACGACATCGAGGCTGCAGGCATCACCAAGCTGAAGATCCGCAGCCTGCTGACCTGCCGCGCCAAGATCGGCGTCTGCGCACACTGCTACGGCAGCGATATGGCAAACGGTGAACCCGTCCAGCTGGGCGAGTCCATCGGCGTCATCGCTGCAGAGTCCATCGGCGAGCCGGGCACTCAGCTGACCATGCGTACCTTCCATACCGGCGGTATCGCATCGGCTGAGGATATTACGCAGGGTCTTCCCCGTGTTGAGGAGCTGTTCGAGAGCCGCCGTCCCAAGAGCATGGCCATCATGAGCGAGATCTCCGGTGTCGTCTCTCACGACGATACCAAGAAGAACGTCGTCATCAAGGTCACGGGCAAGGACGAGACCGGCGCCGAGGTCGTCAAGAGCTACTCCATCCCCTTCACCCAGCACGCACGCGTTATGCCGGGCGACCGCGTGGAGAAGGGCGATATCATCACCCGCGAGGGCGTCCTGTATCCGCAGGATATTCTGGCCATCAAGGGTCTGAGCGACGTCCAGAACTACCTCATCAGCGAGGTCCAGAAGGTCTACCGTCTGCAGGGCGTTGAGATCAACGATAAGCATATCGAGGTCATCGTCCGTCAGATGTGCCGCAAGGTCCGCGTGACCGACTCCGGTTCTTCCGACCTCATCGGCGGCGCTCTGGCAAACCGTCTGGAGGTCGAGAACATCAACGCCGAGCTGCAGAAGCGGATCGACGCAGGCGAGCAGGGCATCAAGCTGGTCGAGTATCAGCAGGTGCTGCTGGGCATCACCAAGGCTGCTCTGGCCAACGAGTCCTTCCTGTCCGCCGCTTCCTTCCAGGAGACCACCCGTGTGCTGACCGAGGCCGCCATCAAGGGCAAGGTCGATCCGCTGGCCGGTCTGAAGGAGAATGTCATCATCGGTAAGCTCATCCCCGCAGGTACCGGTCTCCCGGAGGTGCGTGAGGATCTGGCCCGCCGTGAGGCAGAGCGTGACGCCGAGGTCGCCGCTGAGCAGGCAGCTGCTGCGCAGCAGTAATGTTCCGTCACAGCATTCTGTAAAGTAAATACGAAGAGCCGTCTTTGCGGAGCGCATCCGCAGGGGCGGCTCTTTTTGTGTAAGCCAAAGGCTCCCCCTTTGGGGGAGCTGGCGCGAAGCGCCTGAGAGGGCAAGGACGCTGCCGGAAAATTGCAGGAGCTGCGATAGTATCGCTCTGACAAAAGCCAATGCATATCGCTGGGCGGATGCTCTTTGGAAACAGGCTTGCCCTCTCCGTCATCGCTGACGCGATGCCACCTCTCCCAAGGGGAGAGGCCGGAAGGGACGGGCATTTTGCCCTAAAAAATGAGCCAAGAATCATTTCGGCGAATAAAACAAAAAAATATTGGAAAAACTGTTGACATTCCTGATGAAAACGGGTATTATATAACTGTTGCGCGTCCCACACAGGGATAGTGCGGCAAAAAAGTCGGAAAATATCCGATGTTCATCATTAAGAAAGGAGAAAACCAATGCCTACTTTTAACCAGCTTGTACGCAAAGGCCGTCAGGTCCTGGCTACGAAGAGCACTGCTCCCGCCCTGCTGAAGAGCTACAATTCTCAGAAGAAACAGTATTCTGATCTGAACAGCCCCCAGAAGCGCGGTGTCTGCACTGCAGTCCGTACCATGACCCCCAAGAAGCCTAACTCTGCTCTGCGTAAGGTCGCCCGTGTCCGCCTCACGAATGGTATCGAGGTCACCTCTTACATTCCCGGTATCGGCCATAACCTGCAGGAGCACTCCGTCGTGCTGATCCGTGGCGGTCGTGTTAAGGACCTGCCCGGTGTGCGTTACCACATCATCCGTGGTACTCTGGATACCCAGGGTGTTGCAGGCCGTAATCAGGCCCGCTCCAAGTACGGCGCAAAGCGTCCTAAGGCCGGTGCTGCAAAGAAGTAATTGAGGAACGAACCGCCATAAACGGCTTTCCATTATATAAATAACAAGTCCGCAGAAAGTGCGGAGGGCAACAGTTTATGTAAGGTCAGCTCTTTGTGACACAACGGGAGTTTTATTACTTTCGAGTACCGATGATATCATTCTGTGAAGGAGGGAAGAAAGATGCCTAGAAGAGGTAACATTGCTAAGCGCGATGTCTTAGCTGATCCTATTTACAATTCCAAGATGGTCACCCGTCTGGTCAACAGCGTCATGCTGGACGGCAAGAAGGGCGTCGCTCAGAAGATCGTTTACGAGGCTTTCTCCATGATTCAGGAGAAGACCGGCAACGATCCTCTCGAGACTTTCGAGAAGGCGATGGAGAACATCATGCCCAGCCTCGAGTGCAAGACCCGCCGCGTTGGCGGTGCTAACTACCAGGTTCCTCTGGAAGTCAGCCCTGCCCGCCGCGAGACTCTGGGCCTGCGCTGGCTGACTGCTTACAGCCGCAGCCGTGGTGAGAAGACCATGGCACAGCGTCTGGCTGCTGAGATCATGGATGCTGCCAACAACACCGGCAACGCCGTGAAGAAGCGCGAGGATACCCACAAGATGGCCGAGGCCAACAAGGCTTTCGCTCATTTCCGTTATTGATCTGTTCTGTAGGAGGTTAATTTCATGGCTACTCCCAGAGAAGTTTCTCTTCAGATGACGAGAAATATCGGCATTATGGCCCACATCGATGCTGGTAAGACGACCACTACCGAGCGTATTCTGTACTACACCGGCATCAACCACAAGATCGGCGAGGTTCACGACGGCGGCGCTACCATGGACTGGATGGTTCAGGAGCAGGAGCGTGGTATCACCATCACCTCCGCAGCTACCACTTGCTACTGGAGCCACTCTGAGACTCAGAAGGATCCCGTTGCATTCAAGAAGAATCGTCACCGCATCAACATCATCGACACCCCGGGCCACGTTGACTTCACCGTTGAGGTCCAGCGTTCCCTGCGCGTTTTGGACGGCTCTGTGACCGTTCTGGCTGCTAAGGGCGGTGTCGAGCCTCAGTCTGAGACCGTCTGGCGTCAGGCTGATGAGTACAAAGTCCCCCGCATGGTGTACGTCAACAAGATGGATACCATGGGTGCTGACTTCTTCCGCTGCATCAAGATGCTGCACGATCGTCTGCACGCCAACGGCGTGGCCATCCAGCTGCCTATCGGTCAGGAGGATACCTTCCGTGGTATCGTTGACCTGGTCGATATGAACGCTGAGGTCTACTACGACGATATGGGCAACGATATGCGCACCGAGCCTATCCCTGAGGATATGCGCGAGCAGGCCGAGGAGTACCGCAACATCCTCGTTGAGGCTGTTGCTGAGAACGACGAGGCTCTGATGGAGAAGTACCTCGAGGGTGAGGAGATCACCCGTGAGGAACTGAAGGCTGCCATCCGCAAGGAGACCATCGCCAATACGCTGGTTCCCGTCGTCTGCGGCTCTTCCTACAAGAACCGCGGCGTGCAGAAGCTGCTGGACGCTATCGTTGACTATATGCCCGCACCTACCGATGTCGAGGACATCAAGGGTGTGAATCCTGAGACCGAAGAGCAGGAGACCCGTCCGTCTTCCGACGACGCTCCCTTCGCAGCTCTGGCCTTCAAGATCGCTACCGACCCCTTCGTTGGTAAGCTGGCATACTTCCGCGTCTATTCCGGTAAGGTCGAGGCAGGTACTACTGTCTACAACTCCGTGAAGGACAACAAGGAGCGTATGGGCCGCATCCTGCAGATGCACTCCAACCACCGCAAGGACATCGACTGCTGCTACGCAGGCGATATTGCTGCTGTCGTTGGTCTGAAGAACACCACCACCGGTGATACCCTGTGTGATGAGAATCATCCCATCATTCTGGAGTCCATGAAGTTCCCCGAGCCTGTTATCCGTGTCGCCATTGAGCCTAAGACCAAGGCCGGCAACGAGAAGATGGGCATCGCGCTGGCAAAGCTGGCCGAGGAGGATCCTACCTTCAAGACCTACACCGATGAGGAGACTGGTCAGACCATCATCGCCGGCATGGGCGAGCTCCATCTGGAGATCATCGTCGACCGTCTGCTCCGTGAGTTCAAGGTGGAGGCTAATGTCGGCGCACCTCAGGTCGCTTACCGTGAGACCATCCGCAAGGAGGCCAATCAGGAGACCAAGTACGCTCGTCAGTCTGGTGGTAAGGGCCAGTACGGTCACGTCAAGATCAAGATCGAGCCGAACGAGCCCGGTAAGGGTTATGAGTTCGTCAACGCCATCGTTGGCGGCGCTATCCCGAAGGAATACATCCCGGCTATCGACAACGGTATTCAGGGTGCTATGAAGTCCGGCGTTCTGGCAGGTTATCCTGTCGTTGACGTCAAGGTCACCCTGTGGGATGGTTCTTATCATGAGGTCGACTCCTCTGAGATGGCCTTCTCCATCGCAGGTTCTATGGCCTTCAAGGATGCTATGCGCAAGGCTGATCCTATCATCACTGAGCCTATCATGAAGGTTGCTGTCATCGTTCCCGATGAGTATCTGGGCGATGTCATCGGCGATCTGAATGCTCGCCGTGGTCAGATCCAGGGCATGGAGGCAATGGCTGGTACCCAGCGTGTCAACGCCTTTGTTCCTCTGGCTCAGATGTTCGGTTACGCCACCGACCTGCGCTCCAAGACGCAGGGCCGTGGCCAGTATGTCATGGAGCCGTCTCACTACGAGCCGGTGCCCAAGAACATCGCCGACCAGATCATTGCTGGCCGCACCAAGGGCTGATCGTTGAAAAACGGATAAAGATTTTGCCGGGGTAGTATAGCTCCGGCAAAATTTCCTGTAAAAACACTTGATTTTACAGGTGGAATTTAGTAGAATAGTTTTGCAATGCAATTCTGTATTAGCAGGACTGTTGTAACCAATATCAAAACCTAATTTAAGGGAGGATATTCCAATGGCTGAAAAGGCAAAGTTCGACCGTTCTAAGCCGCATGTTAACATCGGCACCATCGGTCACGTTGACCACGGCAAGACCACTCTGACTGCCGCCATCACCAAGTACCTGGCTCTGAAGGGCGACGCAGACTTCATGGACTACGCCAACATCGATAAGGCTCCTGAGGAGCGTGCTCGTGGTATCACGATCAACTCCGCTCACGTTGAGTATCAGACCGACGCTCGTCACTATGCTCACGTTGACTGCCCGGGCCATGCTGACTACGTCAAGAACATGATCACTGGTGCTGCTCAGATGGACGGCGCTATTCTGGTCGTTGCTGCTACCGACGGTCCCATGCCCCAGACCCGTGAGCACATCCTGCTGGCTCGTCAGGTCGGCGTGCCCTATATCGTTGTCTTCATGAACAAGTGCGATATGGTCGACGACGAGGAGCTGCTGGATCTGGTCGAGATGGAGATCCGTGAGCTGCTGAGCGAGTACGACTTCCCGGGCGATGACACCCCGATCATTCGTGGTTCCGCTCTGAAGGCTCTGGAGTCTGACTCCAAGGATCCCGATGCTCCCGAGTATGCTTGCATCAAGGAGCTGATGGATGCTGTTGACTCCTACATCCCCAACCCGGATCGTGAGGAGGACAAGCCCTTCCTGATGCCCATCGAGGACGTCATGACCATCTCCGGCCGTGGTACTGTTGCTACCGGTCGTGTTGAGCGTGGTATGGCCAAGGTTGGCGATGCAATGGAGATCGTCGGCATCAAGCCCGATCGTCTGAGCACCACCATCACCGGTCTGGAGATGTTCCGTAAGTCTCTGGACTTCGCTGAGGCTGGCGATAACATCGGCGCTCTGCTGCGTGGTGTTGATCGTACTCAGATCGAGCGTGGTCAGGTTCTGGCTAAGCCCGGTTCTGTGCACCCCCACAAGGTCTTCGAGTCTCAGGTCTACGTTCTGACCAAGGACGAAGGCGGCCGTCACACCCCGTTCTTCTCCAACTATCGTCCTCAGTTCTACTTCCGTACCACCGACGTGACCGGCATCATCACCCTGCCGGAAGGCACCGAGATGTGCATGCCTGGCGATAACGTCATGATGCACGTTGAGCTGCTGACCCCCGTCGCTATGGAAGAGGGCCTGCGTTTCGCTATCCGTGAGGGTGGCCGTACCGTTGGTTCCGGCGTCGTCGGCAAGATCATTGAGTGATTTTGTCCTTGAACGTCAGTTCTAAGGCGAACTAAGCACTTATAAAGTCCTTCCCATTCCGGAGAGTGGGAAGGACTTTTTTGTTTGTATCCTCTCCGATCCCAATCGCACCCTGCCGGAAAAACGGAAGACCATCCTTCGCCATCCGCTCCAAAAAGCTCCTTGTCATCCGTCTGCCGGGCCGCTATAATAAAAGAAAAAGCCGCTGTCTGGCGGCGGAAAACGAGGAATGGATATGAAGCTTCCCGAGAAGAAACAGCGCTGGGTCTACCATGCAGAGGCCCTGCCGCAGGCGGCAGGCGAGGGCGTCACCCGCCGGGTGTTGGCCTATACCGACGGTCTGATGTGCGTGGAGAACACCTTCGAGAAGGGGGCTGTGGGCGCACTCCACCATCACCCCCACACCCAGATCACCTATGTGGTGTCGGGTGCGTTCGAGTTCACGGTGGACGGCGTGACTCACACCGTGCGGGCCGGGGATACCATCCTGAAGGAGGACGGCGTGGAGCACGGCTGTGTCTGCACCGAGGCTGGCATCCTGCTGGACATCTTCACCCCCATGCGGGAAGACTTCGTGTAAAATAAAATGGGCCGCAGCCTTTCCCCTCGCGGGGTGGGCTGCGGCCCATTTTTGTGCGAAAAATCAGGCGGCAGTAGAAGAAGCGACCTCAGAGGAAGCAGCCTCAGAAGATGCAGCCTCGCTGGAGACCTCAGATGCGGCCTCAGAAGATGCAGCCTCGCTTGCAGCCTCGGAGGAAGCGCTGTTCTCCTCAGCGACAGCGGAGGAAGCGGAGGTCTCGGACTGAGCAGAAGCAGCCTCAGAGGTGGAAGCAGCGGTAGAAGAAGAGCTGCCGCAGGCAGTCATGCTGACAGCAAGGACCAGAGCAGCAACGGTAACAGCAACATTCTTGAGTTTCATATGAAAAATCTCCTCATATTTAAAAATAGTTTTGCGGGAGGGCCGTACAGGCAAGGCCCTTCTGCAAAAAGATATTCTAGTCCGTTTTCGAAAAAAATCAAGCCCTTTTTGGGCAAAGATTCTATTTGCCGGAGAGATTCTACACTTTTGTTATAACTTTTCGATAAAAGTCAAAGATTTTTGACGTTCAAAAATAAAACACAACGAGCTTTTCCGGAAGAGGAAAGCGTGGTATAATAGCTTCATGATATGCAGCGGGTGGAGGCTGTGTCCGGTAAGGGCTGTGCCGTCAAGCCATCGGCCCGCTATTCGACCCTGCAGGATCTGGACGCCGGACGCCACACCGAGATCGATATGTTCTCGGGCGCACTCATCCGGATGGGCAGGGAGCTTGGCATCCCGACGCCCTACAATGAGTTCGCTTACCACATGATAAAGGCGCTGGAAGAAAAGAATGACGGCAGATTTGACTACAGCGGCCCGGATCAGGAAATGACATGGGCAAGATGAGGAGAGAAAAGGGAATGAATATCACAGTCTATCTGGGGGCGAACGAGGGCAATGACCCGGCCCTGAAGCAGGCCGTCGAGGAGCTGGGCCGGTGGATCGGCGAGAGCGGGAACGCTCTGGTCTATGGTGGCTCCCGCAGCGGCCTGATGGGCCGCCTCGCCCACAGCGTCCTGACGGCGGGCGGCGAAGTGACCGGGGTAGAGCCGCAGTTCTTCATCGACTCGGAGGTGCAGTACGACGGCCTGACAAAGCTCATCGTCACGAAGGACATGACCGAGCGGAAGACCCGGATGATCGAGCTGGGCGACGCCTTTATCGCCTTTCCGGGCGGCACCGGCACGCTGGAAGAGATCGCCGAGGTGATGTCCAAGGTCTCGCTGGGCTATCTCGACGCGCCCTGCATCCTCTACGACCTCGACGATTACTACGCCGGACTGAAGGCCCTGCTGGCCCATATGGTCGAGACAGGCCTGTCCAGCCCCGCGCGGCAGAAGGGCATCTGTTTCGCAAAGAATTTGGACGAGATAAAAAGTCTCCTGCAAGCATAAAGAAAAAGCGCTGGAAGCCTTTAGACCGCTTCCAGCGCTTTGTTTTTGCTGTTTACATGGAGATGACGCCGAGGGCGTTGGCCACCGAGCTGACAAGGATGATGGCCGCGAAGATGGGGCAGAGATACTTTATCATAAAGTTGAAGATGCGTCTGCGGCGGAAGGGCTTGCCGTCCAGCGTGACCTCCTCTTCGATCTTCTCCACACCGATGACCCGGGACACCAGCAGGCAGGTGGTGATGGCCGCAATGGGCATCATGACGGAGTTGGTGAGGAAGTCGAAGAAGTCGAGGAACTGCATCCCGAAGACCGTGAACCGGGCCAGCGGGCCGTAACCCAGAGCCGACAGACTGCCCAGCACCAGCATGATGATGCCGATGAGGATGGTGGCCTGTTTGCGGTCCCAGCCCAGCTCGTCCTCAAAGGTGGAGACGGCGCTCTCGGTCAGAGCAATGGAGCTGGTGACAGCGGCGAAAAGCACCAGCGTAAAGAAGAGGATGCCCACCACCGTGCCGAGGCCCATGCTCTCGAACACCTTGGGGATGGTGATGAACATGAGGGCCGGGCCGGCCTGCAGAGTGTCCGGGTCGCCGCCGGAGAAGGAGAAGACCGCCGGAATGATCATCAGGCCCGCCATGATGGCGATGGCGGTATCAAAGACCTCCACGTTTTCGGTGGACTCCTCGATGGAGACGTCCTTCTTCATATAGGAGCCGAAGGTGACGAGGATGCCCATAGCGATGGAGAGGGAGTAGAACATCTGCCCCATTGCGGTCACGACGGTCATCCACGAGAAGTTGGCGATGTTGGGCACGAGGAAGTATTTCACACCCTCCAGCGCGCCCGGACGGGTGACGGAGTAGCCTGCGATGACGACGGAGAGCACCACGAGGATGGGCATCATCACCTTGGACACCCGCTCCACGCCGTTGCGCACGCCCGCAAAGATGATGGAGAGGGTAAAGACGGTAAAGATGGCGAAGCAGATCTCCGCCGACGGGCCGCTGGAAATGAAGGCGGAGAAATAGCCGTCCGCCGCCAGCTCACTGCCGTGGCCACCGATGTAGTCGGCCAGATACCGGATGACCCAGCCGCCGATGACCGAGTAGTAGGGGACGATGAGGATGGGGATGATGGCGTTGATCCAGCCGCCGAAGGAAAGCCCGCCCGTTTTGCCGAAGGAGGCGAACGCGCCCACCGGGCTTTTCTTGGTCATCCGGCCCAGCGCCGTCTCGGCCACGATCATAGTGTAGCCGAAAGTGAAGGCGAGGATGATGTAGATGAGCAGGAAGATGCCGCCGCCGTACTTGGCCGCAAGATAGGGGAAGCGCCAGATGTTGCCGAGGCCCACCGACGCGCCTGCAGCGGAGAGAACGAATCCGATCTTGCCCGAAAAGGCGCTCCGCTTGTGCTGTTTTTGATTCATTGGATTTTCCTCTTTTCACAAATTCAATACCCCCAGTGTATCACAGCCGGGGAGGGGATTCAACCGATTTTCCGATAAGAAGCAGAAGATCCATCGAAGGAATCGAAGGGTCGTATCAAAAAATGAGCACAGAAGCAGAAGCTCCTGTGCTCAGAGGGAGGCAGCGTCAGTCCACCACCGGTACATCCAGCCCGAATTCCAGCGGGCGGAAGCGGGGGCAGACGTTTTCAGTGATGCAGATGACCGAGGCGGCGAGGCGGCTGCCGATCTCGCAGGACTGGGCCAGATTCTTGCCGTAGGTCAGGCCGATGACCGTCCCCGCAAAGAAGGCATCGCCTGCGCCGGTGGTGTCGATGACGTCCACCTTCTTGGCGGGCACGACGCCGCAGGCCCCGTCGTGCTGGGCGTAGACGGCCCCCAGACCGCCCATCGTCACCACCATGCTGGTCATATTGGCGCTGTGGACGTTCCGGGCTAGTACCTGAGCCATCTGGGTGGGGGAGAGGTGGCCGTAGTCGTCCGAGAAGAGCAGCCCGGCCTCCTGCTGGTTGCAGACGAAGCAGTCGATCTGCTGCAGATAGTCGCGGCGCTCCATGGCGATGCTCATGTTGGAGACGGCGGCAAAGACCTTCTTTTTGTACTTCTTGGCGTAGTGGAGCACCTGCTTGACGGTCTCTTTCTCGAGGTCCAGCTCGATGGCGATGCTGTCGCAGTCCCGGAAGATCTCGTCGCCCTTCTCTTCCAGCAGGGTGGTCAGAGGGGTGGTGTCGGGCCGCTTGGAGATGGCCGCGTGGACGTCGCCGTCGTTGTTGAAGATGGCCAGCCATGTGCCCATGCCGTCGGGGACTTTCTGGATGTATCGGGTGTTGACCTTGTGGTTGTCCAGCTTGTCGATGACGTCCTGCCCCATGCCGCTGTCATCCACAAGGCTCACGAAGGTGGGGCGCAGCTCCACGTTGGCAATGTCCTCCGCCACGTTCCGGCTCACGCCGCCGTGCACCTGCTCCATCCGCCCGGCGTTCCGTCCGCCGGGGATGTAGGTGGAGAGAGGATAGCCCTTGATGTCCACAAAAACTGCGCCGATGACTACGATTCCCATAGTTTTGATTCCTTTCCGAAGTATAGCAGTTTGCGTTTTTAATGCATAAGCAACATCCGCAAACTGCATATCGCAAATATGCTATTTTGATAGGCACTATTTTTGAAAATTGCGATAAACGCTCTTTGGGTCTTATTATACTGTATTTTACAGGGAGAATCCATCTTTTTACCATTTCTTTGTCCGAAAAGCAGAAAATCGACCGTCCCGGCGGGATTCGAGCCAAAAAGCTGTTGACAAAACCGCCGCCCTTTGCTACAATAAACAGGTAGACGCAGGGTTAGCTCATCCGGTAGAGCGACTGCTTCCCAAGCAGTAGGCGGCGGGTTCGAGTCCCGTATCCTGCTCCACAAAAAGAGCGCTGATTCGTCAAGAATTGGCGCTCTTATCATTTCGGCGAAAGAAAACGGAGAGGGACGCCATGATCTTTGTACCCCTTTTGCACTATTTCAAGTGCAAGAACCAATACAGCGGCAACGAGGACGGGATGCGCTACCTGCTCTCGCCCGGCAAGCGCAGCGTGCCCGACCCGGACGGCGGCGAGGGCGCACAGAAGGAGGAGGCCGTCCTCACGGTGGACATCTGGCCCGACCCGTGGGCGCTGGACCGCACCGACCCGGCCCTGCGGCGGCAGAAGGTCTTTCCCCTGACGGAGGAGGGCCGGGCGGAGGCGGCGGAATACCTGTCCTCCACCTACAGCGCCGACACCGCGTACTGGAAGCAGCGGCCCTCCATTCTGGACTCAGAGCCGTGGTCGCCGCCGAAGGATGAGGAAGCAGAAAGCGAAGGAGACAAATGATCTACCGCATCAAGGAACTCAAGGGCGACACCATCCCGGTGCCGCAGCTCATCTTTTCCAAGCTGGGCATCGCCGAGGAGTATAACGTCCGGGTGGCGCTGTATGTGCTGGCCACCGGCATCACCGACCCGGACAAGCTCTGCGCAGACCTGAAGCTGCGCAGCCGCATCTCTGCCGAGAGCGCCCTCTCCTTCTGGGCCGGCGCGGGGCTGCTGGAGCGCTACGACGAGAACGCCGCCCCGGGCGCAGAGCCTTCGGCCCCCGCCCCCATGACGTGGGCGGAGATCGCCGCCGCAAGCCGCACCGACCCCATGATCTCCAGCCTCATCGACTGCGCCCAGACGGGCTTTGCCCGCCCGCTGACCCACAGCGAAATGGAAAAGCTGGTCAACCTCTATGTGCAGGAGGGCTATGCCCCCGAGACGGTCATGCTCTGCGTGGCCTATGTGGCCAGCCGGGGCAAGCGGACCATGGCCGCCGTCCTCCACGAGCTGAAGGTCTGGCGGGCCGAGGGAGTGGAGACCGGCGAACAGGCCGACGCCCACCTCAAGCTGCTGGCCCTCCGCCAGACCCGGGAGCAGTACGTCGCCTCTCTGCTGGGCATTCCGGACAGCGAGCTTACCCTCGGCGGGCGGAAGGCCATCGCCCGGTGGTATGAGGTGTACGGCTACGATGACGCCATGGTGCAGGAGGCAGCGGTGCAGGCCGGGCCGAAGCGGGACCTGTGGTACTGGAACAGCATCCTCAAGACATGGAACGCCAAGGGCCTGCGGAACATCCACGATGTGCGCAGCCCGGTGGCGTCCATCGGTGCCAGCCGGAACATCCGGGTGGACCGCGAAGCCCCCAGCGGCAACGACTTCCTCAAGAACGCCGCCCGCCGCCGCTCTCTCAAGAAAAAGCCCGAGTGACACCCGGCATAAGGAGACACTATGCGTACCAAGAACGAACTGTATCAGGAGGCCCTGCGCACCGTCGCCCGGCGGCGTCAGACGGCCCGGGCGCGGGCAGAGGATGCCCGCGCAGAGGCCGAAGCAGCCCTGCCCGGGCTGCGCCACGCCGAGGAAGAGGTGCGGGTGCGGGGCATCCGCTGCGCACTGGCCGGTGCGGCGGGCAGGGACCGCACCGAGGCCACCGCCGCCCTTGCGGACGCCCGCAGGAAGCTCTCGGAGCTGCTGGCGTCCAGCGGCCGCCCGGCTGACGCGCTGGAACCTCGCTTCACCTGTAAGCTCTGCGAGGATACCGGCGTGGTGAAGGGGCGCACCTGTGAATGCGTCCACAAGGTGATGCAGCAGCTCCGCCGGGAGGAGATCGAGGCCCTGTCCAGCCTCTCCATTTCCAGCTTCGACACCATGGAGCTGCGCTATTACCCCGACGAGAAGGACGCCGATGTCGGCGAGTCGGCGCGCAGGTACATGGCCGGACAGCTGGCCGAGCTGAAGGGCTATGCCGACGAATTTGACCGCACCAGCCCCAGTCTGGTGCTTCTGGGCAACGCCGGTCTGGGCAAGACCCACGCCGCGCTGGCCATCGCCGGAGAGGTGCTGGAAAAGGGCTTCGACGTCATCTATGTGTCCAGCCCCGATTTCTTCTCGAAGCTGGAAGCCCTGCACTTCGGGCAAGACCCCGCCGGGGAAGAGGAGACGCTCCTGCGCACCGCTGCCGGGGCCGACCTGCTCATCCTCGACGACCTCGGCTCGGAGTTCAACTCCAGCTTCCTCATCAGTACCCTCTACAGCCTGCTGAACAACCGTCTGGGCGCAAAGCTGCCCACCATCGTCACCACCAACATCACCGAAAGCGCGCTGCTGGAACGGCTCTATACCGAGAAGATCTCCAGCCGCCTCGCTTCCTTCCTGCCCTGCCTCTTTGTCGGCAAGGACATCCGGGCGCAGAAGACGGCGGAATCCTGAATCACATACCCGGAACACACCGGAGAAGCAGCTGAGCTTTTGTCAGCTGCTTCTTTTTTTGTGCAGGCCGCTCCTGTACTTTACCCATTTTTTGGAAGCGCTGAAATAAAAAGAAAACGAAATGCCGCAAAGGGGCTGCTGTTTGTCGATGTTTTTGAAAAAATGTTAAAATTCCTTGAAACCCCGGCGTTATAATGATAATATATTCTTATATTGTCATTTTGCTGTGGACGTGCCTTTCCAATGGCGTTGTGGTATTGGGGGCGTAAAACAGGATGCACACAAAGAGAGACTGCGGCGTCCTTTCCGTGAGTCGTGATGGAACAGACAAGAAGACCGAAGCAGCCTGCCGAGAGACGGCAGGCTGTCGTCGGGTCATGAGGTGAATCGTTTGATGAAGAAGAAAACACTGCGCAGCCTTTTTTCCCTGCTTATGGCACTGGTGCTGGGGGTATCCCTGCTGACCGGATGCAGCGGAAAGGCGGCAGAACGGGCGGAGATGAAGGAAGACGCTGAGACCATTCAGGTGTATCTGTGGACGAATAGCCTGTACGAGATCTATGCCCCCTATGTCCAGGCGCAGCTGCCGGACGTGAATATCGAGTTCATCGTGGGCAACAACGATCTGGACTTTTACAAATTCTTGCAGGAGAACGGCGGCCTGCCGGACATCATCACCAGCTGCCGCTTCTCGCTGCACGATGCAGCTCCCCTGAAGGACAGCCTGATGAATCTTGCTACCACCAACGAGGCGGGCGCGGTCTACAACGCCTACCTCAACAGCTTCAAAAATGAGGACGGCAGCGTGAACTGGCTGCCGGTGTGCGCCGACGCCCACGGATTCGTGGTCAACCGCAGCCTGTTCGAACAGTACGACATCCCGCTGCCTACCGATTACGACAGCTTTGTGGCGGCCTGTCAGGCCTTCGAGAAGGTAGGCATCCGCGGCTTTACCGCCGATTATGCCTACGACTACACCTGCATGGAGACGCTGCAGGGGCTTTCGGCTACCGAGCTTACCACTACGGAGGGGCGCAAGTGGCGCACCGCCTACAGCGACCGCGCCAACAGCGAGCGGGTGGGTCTGGACGACACTGTCTGGCCGGGGGCATTCGAGCGGATGGCCCAGTTCATTCAGGATACCCGCCTCACGGCGGACGACCTTGGGCTGACTTACGATGACGTGATGAACCTGTTCCGGAACGGGGAAGTGGCCATGTACTTTGGCAGCTCCGCCGGCGTGAAGATGTTTCAGGAGGAGGGCATCGACACGACCTTTCTGCCCTTCTTCAGCCAGAACGGCGAAAAGTGGATCATGACCACCCCCTATTTCCAGATCGCCCTGAACCGGGAGCTGGAGCAGGACAGCGCACGCCGCGAAAAGGCCATGAAGGTGCTGAACGTCATGCTCTCCGAGGGGGGACAGAACCACGTCATCTCCGACGGACAGGATCTGCTGAGCTACAGCCAGAACGTCAGCCTCCACCTGACCGAATACATGAAGGACATCCGCCCGGTGGTGGAAGAGAACCATATGTACATCCGCATCGCCTCCAACGATTTCTTCTCCATCTCCAAGGATGTGGTCTCCCGGATGATCGCGGGCAAGCTTACGGCAAAGCAGGCGTATCAGGACTTCAACGCCCAGCTCCTCACGGAAAAGACCACCACGGACGAGACGGTGCTGACCTCCGGGAAGAGCTATTCCAATGTCTTCCACAAAAACGGCGGCAGCGCCTCCTTCTCCGTCATGGCGAACACCCTGCGCGGCGTGTATGGCACGGATGTGCTCATCGCCGCCGCAAACAGCTTTACCGGCAGTGTGCTGCGGGCGGATTATACCAAGAAGATGGCTGTCTCCATGATTATGCCGAATGGCCTGATGGCCTACCAGCGCACCATGACCGGTGCAGAGCTGAAGGAGACCCTCCGCGCCTTTGTGGAGGGCTGTGAGGGCGGCTTTGTGCCCTTCAACCGCGGCTCTCTGCCGGTGGCCAGCGGCATCACCATGGAGGTAAAAGAGGTAGGCGGCAGCTATACCCTGACCGGCATCACCCGGAACGGCCAGCCGCTCCGGGAGGATGACACCCTCACTGTGACCTGTCTGGCCACGACAAAGCAGATGACCGCGGTGTTTGCAGACGAAAGCCGCGCCGTCACGGACGAAGGTACGTGGGTAAAGGACGCATGGCGCGATTACGTTTCCGGCGGCGGCGCAGCGCTTGCAGAGCCGGAAAACTACATGACACTGAGGTGAGCGGAATGGCAGACGAAATGCACGAACCCAAACGAAAAGGCCGCTCCCGGCGGAAATGGCTCCCTGCCGCCGCCGTCACCCTCCTGCTGCTGGGGCTGCTGGTCGGCGTCAGCTGCCAGTACATCTCGTATGTGTCGCAGACGGTCTATCAGGAGAGCACGTCGCATCTGGAAGAGGTCCTGCATAAATCCAACAATATGCTGAAGGAGCTGGTGCGCAAGAACCTGACCTATCTGCATCTGTACAACGGATTTCTGGAAAATACCTCAGACGAAGGCGAAATTCAGGCGTATGTCGAGAAGGCACAGCAGGACACCGGATTTGCCGACTTTTACTTTCTTTCCTACGACGGAAACTATATGACCGTGTCTGGCGAAACGGGCTACCTCGGCTTGCAGACCAATCTGGACGAAAAGCTCTCCGACGGCGAGGATATCGTCATGAATGCGGTACTGCCCGGCAAACCCCAGATGCTCGTGTTCATCTGTCCCAAAATACAGGGCAGCTACCGGAACTTCGACTACGATGCCATCGCCATCGCGTACTATAACGATGCTGTGCTGAAAGCGCTGGACAATTCTGCTTTTCAGGGGAGCGCCAGCAACTATGTGGTCTACTCGGACGGGCGGGTGGTCATCGACAATTCTGCAAACGCCACAGAATCGGTCTACAACTTTATCGCGGTGTTGCGCGACCACTCCGACCTTTCGGAGGAGCAGATCCTTGCCCTCTCGGATGCGTTTGAGCAGGGCAGCAGCGGAAACATGAAGGTAAAGCTGGGTGACACCAGTTATTATCTGGTCTACGAGGGCACAGCCGTCCAGAGCTGGACGATGCTGGGCCTTGTCCCGGTCAAGGTCGTCAATGCCAATCTGGACAAGCTCTGGTTCCGGACGGTGCAGATCGTGACAGGCATCGCCCTCTGCCTTGCAGTGACGATCATCCTGCTCCTCCTGCGCAAGAGCCACGATACGCTGCGCCGGAAGAACACCGAGATCCTGTACCGGGACGAGCTGTTCCAGAAGCTCTCGCTGAACGTGGACGACGTTTTCCTGATGCTGGACACAAAGACCTCCAAAGTGGATTACGTCAGCCCGAACATTGAGCGTCTGCTGGGCGTGTCGGAAGGGGAAGTCCGGCAGAATATCCATGTTCTGGATAAGCTGCGCACGAAAAACGCCCCGAAAAACGACGAAGTCTGTCTGGATGGGCTTCGCAGCGGAGGACAGCGCGAATGGGATTTTGAGTATCTGCATCAGCAGACCGGGGAGCAGCGCTGGTTCCACATCATCGCCATGGGCAGCGAGGTGGAGGGCAGAGCCAAATACATCCTCGTCATGTCCGACCGCACAGCCGACAAGCAGGTGAATCAGGCGCTTTCAGATGCAGTGGCTGCCGCCGAGACCGCCAATCGCGCCAAGAGCACCTTCCTTTCCAATATGTCCCACGATATCCGCACCCCCATGAACGCCATCATCGGCTTTACCACGCTGGCGGTCAGCAACATTGACGACAAGGAGCGGGTGAAGGATTATCTCGCCAAGACCCTTGCCTCCAGCAAGCACCTGCTCTCCCTCATCAACGACGTGCTGGACATGAGCCGCATCGAAAGCGGAAAGCTCCATCTGGAAGAGGTGGAGGTCAACCTGTCCGATGTGCTGCACGACCTGAAAACCATCGTCAGCGGGCAGATCTACGCCAAGCAGCTGGAACTCTACATGGATGCCATAGATGTGACCGACGAGGATGTCTATTGCGACAAGACCCGGCTGAATCAGGTCCTGTTGAACCTGCTGTCCAACGCCATCAAGTTTACCCCGGCGGGCGGCACGGTCTCGGTACGCATCCGGCAGTTTGCCGGAAAGGTGCGCGGCTGCGGGCAGTACGAATTTCGCATCAAGGACAACGGCATCGGCATGAGTCCGGAGTTTGCCCAGAAGATCTTCGAGCCGTTTGAGCGGGAGCGCACCTCCACAGTAAGCCGGATACAGGGCACCGGACTTGGCATGGCCATCACCAAAAACATCGTGGATATGATGGGCGGCACCATCGAAGTCCAGACGGAGCAGGGCAAGGGCACCGAGTTTATCATCCGTGTGCCGCTGCGCCCGCAGGCGGAGCACCGTCCGGTGGAAAAGATCACTGAGCTGGAGGGCCTGAAGGCACTGGTGGTGGACGACGACTTCAACACCTGCGACAGCGTGACGAAGATGCTGGTCAAGGTGGGGATGCGCGCGGAGTGGACGCTCTCCGGCAAGGAGGCAGTGCTGCGTGCACGGCAGTCCATCGAGATGAGCGACGCCTACCATGCCTATATCATCGACTGGCGGCTGCCGGACATGAACGGCATCGAAGTCACCCGCCAAATCCGCAGCCTGAACGACGATACGCCTATCATCATCCTGACCGCCTACGACTGGTCGGACATTGAGGTGGAGGCAAAGGCGGCCGGTGTGACCGCCTTCTGCTCCAAGCCCATGTTCATGTCCGACCTGCGGGAGACCCTGATGAGCGCCCTCGGCCAGAAGCAGACGGATGCAGAGCAGGAACTCTTGCCCGAAGAGAATGCGGATTTCAAGGACAAGCACATCCTGCTGGTGGAGGACAATGAGCTGAACCGTGAGATCGCGCAGGAGATCCTGCGGGAGTACGGCTTCCGGGTCGATACAGCTGAAAACGGCGCAGTGGCGGTGGAAAAGGTCAGCGCTGCTGCGCCGGGCAGCTATGATCTGATCCTAATGGACGTGCAGATGCCGGTGATGGATGGCTATACCGCAACCCGGACGATCCGCGCACTGGATGACCCGGCCCGGGCAAAGGTCCCGATCCTCGCCATGACGGCCAATGCGTTTGACGAGGACCGCCGCAACGCATTGGAGAGCGGCATGAACGGCTTTTTGTCCAAGCCCATTGTGATCGGCGACCTTGTGCAGGAGCTGCATAAGATTTTGTGAGCCTGTCCAGCCTTCATGTGGATGAAGAACCCGGCGACCGCGCCTCCGACTGCGGCGGCATCATGGAGCCGGTGGCCGTCTGGGTACGCAAGGGCGGCGATGGACGGATGCGGTAAGCCGCAGCCAAAAACGAAAAGGCCGCTGTGTCGGAGAATCGCTCTGCGACACAGCGGCTTTTTTGCAACTTATGGGGATGATTCGGATTATATCCCCCTGTGCAATAAAATCGACGAGAAACAGTTGGATTTTTTCTGACTGTTTCTTTTTTATTGCACAAATCGGCAAAAACAGCGCCGACAGCTACGCACCCAACGAAGATGAAAATGCCCAAAAAAGCTATCAAATATCGCGTTGCTCTATACAAAATATAGCAATCGGTACACGCACCACAAAATATATGCGTCATATCGTTGGTTTTTTGCATATATCCCAACTGAAAGACTGGGGGTGAGTTTTCAAAATGCCTGTTATTTATGTTGCAAAAAATCCACCCACGCACGAAGAATCACGTTCGTTTAGGACAGACGGTTGAAAAACAGCATGATCCTTGATTATTTCTATGGGGGATTCCATCAAGGTTGCAGAAGCGAGGCTGACGGAAATCGCCGTGCTAAAAACCCACATCATCAACTATGCCAAGACCCGTGAGGTGTACACTGCTTATCGGAAAACTGGGTACAGCAAAGCCTTTCTGGAGGCTCACCGGGAGGAGAACACTCTGCACAAGGCGGCAAAAGCTGCCTTTGACGAAGCCGGACTGCAAAAGCTGCCGAAGGTCAAGGTGTTGGATGCGGAGTTCGCAGAGGAAAAGGACACCACCGAGAAAACTCAGACCCGATAAGCGATACCGCCGAGGACTCTTCCCGTTTTGGGGAGATGTCCTCGGTGTTTTTTGTGTGTATAGCGAAAATCTATGACTGGATTTTCGTCAAGCACGAATTATCGCTGTATTCTTGCTAATATGAGGTGCAGAAGATCGTGCAGTAATTGCGTATGCAAAAGTACTTCATGATGCAAAGAATACGCGGCTGCGTGATGGCAAGGAATATATTTATAGTAGTTTGCGTTTTTGATGCACAAGCAACATCCGCAAACTGCATATCGCAAATATGTTGTTTTGATAGGCACTATTTCTGAAAATTGCGATAACAAAAAAGTATCCTTCACAGTGAAAATGGAGGATACCAGTTTTAAATAATATTGTCTGCATCCTCTTCATCGGCATCATCACCCAGGACGTCATCAACCAGACCAAGTCCGAATCTCTGGTGGGGTCCTTTGTGGACACCGCCGCAGCTGCCGCCGAGGTGGGCAAGATCTGCAACGCCCACAACAGCATCGACATCGACTTTACTGTGCTGCTAACCCACATCGGCTTTGAGGAGGATCGCCATCTGGCCCGCCAGCTAGACCCGGCCTGGGGGGTGGACCTGATCATCGGCGGGCACAGCCACACCCTGCCAGAGCACGCGGTGGAGGAAAACGGCGTGGTCATTGCGCAGGCGGGCACCGGCACCGACCAGATCGGGCGCTTTGACATCATTGTGGACACCGACAACAACTGCATCGATTCCTACACATGGCACACGGTGTCCATCACCGCCGAGACCTGCCCCCGCAACCCCGCCATGGAGCAGGTGCTGCACCGCTTCACCAGTCAGGTGGACGAAAAGTACAGCCACATCGTGGCGCGCTTCCGCCGGGAGCTGACCCACCCGGAGCGCACCCGGGAGACCGAGCTGGGCAACCTGTTTGCGGACATCTTCACCCGCAGCCTTGGCATCGATATTATGCTCATCGGCTCCGGCAGCATCCGGGCCGAAAAGCTGGGCCCCATTGTCACCTACGGCGACCTCATCGAGGGCTTCCCCTACGATGACGGCGTGTTCATGTTCAAGGTGACAGGCCAGCAGCTGCGCCAGATGCTCCACTATATGCTGCGGGAGGAGGCCTACACCGGCCACACCGAGTTCTACCAGCTGCCCTCCACCCTGCGGCTGCGCTACGACCGCGCCAAGGGCGACTTTGATTACTTTACCTACTGCGGCAAGGAGGTGGGCAAGGAGATCAGCGACGATGCCCTGTTTACCGTGGGCTTGCAGAACTACCACTTCAAAAACATCGAGAGCTTTTTCAACATCTCCTACGATACCATCTGCAAGCTCCAGAAGCCCCGCAGCGTGGCGACCTCCTGTCAGGATATCCTGATGGAATATTTCCGGGAGCACGAGATGCTGGATGCGGCGGTGGACGGCAGAATGACCATTCTGCCCTCTACCGCGCAGACCGGATGACCCCCGCAGGGTCAAAAACATGGTTTCGCCCCGCAAAATCTGCGGGGAACACTTTGCGAACAGAAAGGAGCACCCCATGAAACAACGATTTTCAAAACGAACACGCCTTGTCAGTGCCCTTTTGACGCTGGCGATGGTATTCACCTTTTTGCCCTTCAGCGCCTTTGCGGCAGGGGGGTGACGGGTGGTTATAGCACCATAAATGCCGGAATCGTCGTTTTAGACAAAACAGCAGGTGAAACCATAAGCATTGTGCCTAAAAATGCTGCACACGCGATTTTGCGCTGTTAAGACGAATGATGCACGATTTTGCAAAGAAAGACAAAAAGAAACGCCGTATCGTTTAACACGATACGGCGTTTTATGGATTCGAAGGGAGTCGAACCCTCGACCTTTCGGATGCGAACCGAACGCTCTCCCAGCAATATCGCTTTTGTGCACACCTTATGCACTGCGAGAAAAGAAAAATCAACGTATAGTCGTCTATATAGAATATTCTGCCATTCAAACTACCTTTCTTGGTCACAAATATGGTCTCCAAGCCGCTGATTTTCAAGATGAAGCTGTTTGGGGCGTAATATGGTTGGCGGACAAGTGAGCTACAGGCCCTTGAGATAGTACTCGCATGGGGTTCAGATGTATCACATCCCGATTCGTAATAAAATACGATGTACCGTAAAAGCGCAACCTCTGCTCTCGATGAATGGAATATGAGCTTTTTACATTTGACAACAAGTTATAGATTGACAAGCGTACACATACACGATAAACTTTATATAGTATCATGTGGATTAAAAGGAGGCCCGACCATGAGTGTCAAGTACACTACCCCTGCCCAGCACAAGAGCGACCTCCGCAATGTGTATGGAACCTTTGCCATTGAGGGCATGACCATCAGCAAAGATACACGCAGCAACCTTGATCGCATTGGCAGCGGTCAGGCCAGCTATCAGCAGGTCGTGAATGAACTGCGCGCAAAGTACGCGAAGAAGGGCCGATTATGTTCTCAAAGTATGATGTCTACACCACAGTCCATGTACTGCTATGCATTCATGAGTGTGGTGCTAAAGATTTATGGCAGTAGCACATTGCTTTTATACAAATAAAAGTGTACAATAATAACAACTTTGCAAGCAATTCCCTTCAAGGAATCAACTAGAACATGGGTGGAGACTGTACCTGTTAAGCGAAATTGTTTGAATGAATTCAATTCAACATAAAAGACAGTTGCTCATTTGTGAGTAGGAGGAATATATGATGTTTGATTGTGGTTTACAGAATATTTTCCGGCTGAAAAACGGACAGTCCCGTTCCATCAACTGGGAAAACCGGAACGGAGAAAAAGGAAAAGGCGGCATGGCATCCAGCGATCTTGGTCCGTCCAGAAAAGGTTCCCCGTGTATCCCGAAAATAGAAGCAGGAGAGACCGTAACACTTGGTGAGATCCAGGGAGAAGGCATGATTCAGCACATCTGGATCACCGTTACAGACCGTACCAGTGAACGTAACCGTTATGTTCTGCGGGATCTTGTTCTGCGCATGTACTGGGACGATGAAGAATTCCCATCCGTTGAATGCCCGCTTGGCGATTTCTTCTGCTGCGGCTTCGGTGTTTCCTACCAGGTAAACTCAGTCCCGATTGCTGTCAATCCGACCCGTGGTTTCAACAGCTATTTCCCGATGCCGTTCCGTAAAAACGCCCGTATTACCATTGAAAATCAGTGTGATGAGCCGATTCCGGCCTTCTTTTATCAGATCGACTATTGCCTGACAACGGTTCCGGAGGATGCTGCCTATTTCCATGCCCAGTGGCGTCGTCAGCGCATAACGGAAAAGGCAAAAGACTACGTTGTCCTCGACAACATCAAAGGGAAAGGCCAGTACGTTGGAACTTATCTTGCGCTTACCAGCCTCGAACGCTACTGGTACGGAGAAGGTGAGATGAAATTCTACATCGATGGAGACAAGGATTATCCAACCATTTGCGGAACCGGAACAGAAGATTACTTCGGCGGTGCCTGGAGCTTTGCAACACAGCAAAATGGCCAAACCGTTGAAAATCAGTACTGTACTCCGTATCTTGGCTATCCTTACTACTCTAGCCACGATACCTTCCTTCATAATGATTACCACAATGATGATCAGATGCCACAACGCAGCTTCTACCGCTGGCACCTTCTTGATCCTATCCTTTTTGAGAAGGACCTTAAGGTAACTCTGCAGCAGATTGGTGCCAGTCACGGAGGTCTTTTTGAACGTCAGGATGATGTCGCTACCACAGCTTACTGGTACCAGACGCATCCTCATGTACCATTCGCGCCACTCATGTCCAGAAAAGAGCGCTGGCCAAGATGATGTTTGACGCTTTTCCTATTTTATATGTTTCATGACTTTGCACATCGGCTGCAAGAGTCCGTTCCGAACAAATCTGCTTCCAACGAATTTGTCCGGAAACGGCATTGGTGCGGGACACCATTCAGATGTTCGAACGCGACATTGCAAGGGCAAAGCAGAAGCCTGATTCGTTCCGTGCAGCTGTCCTGCGAGGTATGATGCACTTTGTGGAACTGTATCACGGCGAGTTCAGCGAGGAACGGCTGGTTCGTGCGCTTGGCAGCGTCCATCCTATGGAGATTTACCGTGTTGGCAGGGATAACCCTGCAAAGCTGCCCGGATGGAAGAAATACGTTTTTCCCATCTACATGGCTTACAACGGCAAAGGCCGCAAGGACGCTCTGCCGATGAAGTTCTAAAACATATTTTCTCTGCCAAGAGGCACCTGCAAGCTGCGGGTGCCTCTTATTACATAATTATATCGCGCTATCGCTACTTTTGAAAGAAGGGCTAGATATGACCAATATGAATGTGATTCCTGTGTCGCAGGATTCGTATATCGTTAATGGCTGCAAGGTCAAGATCACCTATGCGTCTGCGGATACGGACTGTCTGGATGCAATTCAGAAGCTGCTGCAAACCACCATCCTGCGCACGGCAGGGCACACCGCCGCCTGACATCCTTGTGTTCCTTAACTGCGTGAGATAAGATAAAATCGAACTGAACCTTGAAAACCTGATATGGACAATATCCGTTTGATTTTGCTTTTCTCGCCAAAAGAAAGTGAGAATGCAATGAAAAAACGCGTTTATACATTATACCGTGTTTCGACCAAAGGACAGGTCGAAAAGGATGACATCCCCATGCAGAAAGAAGCCTGCCGCAACTTTGCAGAAAGTCAGGGCTGGGAGATCGTCAAGGAATTTTCCGAAAAAGGCGTTTCCGGCTTCAAAAATCTGCCAAAGAGCGTGACGAACTCCAGAAAATTCAACAGGCTGCGATGGAGGGCAAGTTTGACATCCTGCTGGTGTTCATGTTTGACCGTCTCGGTCGCCGTGATGATGAAACGCCCTTTATCGTGGAATGGTTCACGAAGCAGGGCATCGAGGTCTGCTCGGCACACTGGTGGTCGAAGCAAAAGATGCACTGGAAACCCTGGAAAAGTAGCTCGTGCAGGCACAGGAAGAATACGAAGAAGCCACCAAAACAACAAAGCGTAGCAACTACATCTGCAACGAGCTGTTTACATGGGCGGATGTTTACGACACCGCCAACCACAATGAACGCCGCGCCATTTTGCAGCAGTTCATTAAGGAGATTCGCGTCCGAAAAGACTATGAGATCTCGATTACGCTGAACGCCAGCTTCAATCAAGTGGAACAGCTCAAGGCTGTATCAACCTACGATGGTGCGGAGATTTTTGAAGAAATTTCCGAAAAGGGGGCATAAAAGCGATGCACTTGCCCGCAGAACTCTGCAAAATGCAAAGAAAGAAGCGTGAAACCGATGAATTTTCAAAAAGTACATTGATGACCCCGCCCGGTTCGCATCCGACTTCAGGGTTCGGAGCCCGGCACGGTCTGCCAAAGTTTTTTAGGCATAAAAAACGCCGCATCGTACAAAACGATGCGGCAAATTGGTGGACCTAGAGGGATTCGAACCCTTGACCTCTCGGATGCGAACCGAACGCTCTCCCAGCTGAGCTATAGGCCCATATGTTCTTCACAACGCAAATAGTGTAACTCTTTCGGCGGCATTTGTCAAGAGCTTTTCGTCGTGCCGTGCCGCAGGGCAGCCCCTATTATTGAGTTACACACCAAGGAATTGGCTGTGTAGCTCAATTTTTTTATTCCTCATGCTCGCTCTCGTCGGTATTGTTAGTCTCGTAATGCCAGCCTCGTTTGTTGAGGCCGCGGGGCATCTCGCCCAGACCGTAGACGATGTCCTTTTCCTGCATGGTGTATGTCCAGCCGTCGCCATCCGGCGTCAGAAAGGGGACAGGGCCGGTCTCGACGGGCAGGTTCAGCACCACGCTCTCAGTAGGGAAGGGAGTCCCGAACACAAAACGCTTTATCATAAACAGCGTGTTCCTCTCAGTCAGAAGTTGTTTTCGGAAGCGGGGCGCGCCGGGCGGCGGGTCAGAAGACCGCCCGGACGGTGCGCAATGCTGAGGAAAACCGCTTTTTGGCCTCTACCAGTATGGTACGCCCTCCAGCCCGGCAGAGCAAGAGAGAAAACCGTCAGAACGATACAACAAAACCGGCATTTTCGCCGGAAAGGAGGGCGCGGGGCTTGTTTGGGCAGGGGGAAATGGTATATAATAAGAATATTCTAGTGTATAAGGGGAGAATCATCATGTATCAGAAAGGAATCAAGCGGCTGCTGGCCGTGGTGCTGTCGGCCTGCGGGCTGCTGGTGCTGTCGCCGCTGCTGCTTCTGCTTTGCCTTGCCATCAAGCTGGACTCACCGGGGCCGATTTTCTTCCGGCAGAAGCGGGTGGGCATCCATAAGAGCTATTTCAACATCCTCAAGTTCCGCACCATGCGCATCGACACCCCCCACGATATGCCCACCCATCTGCTCCACGACCCGGAGCAGTATATCACCCGGGTGGGCCGCTTCCTGCGCAAGACCAGTCTGGACGAGCTGCCCCAGCTGTGGAACATCCTCGTGGGCGATATGGCCGTCATCGGCCCGCGTCCGGCGCTCTGGAATCAGTACGACCTGCTGGCCGAGCGGGACAAGTACGGGGCGAATGATGTCCGCCCCGGTCTGACCGGCTGGGCGCAGATCCATGGCCGGGACGAGCTGGAGATCACGGAAAAGGCCAAGCTTGATGGCTGGTATGTGGAGCATATGAGCTTCTGGCTGGATGTCAGATGCTTTTTCGGCACCATCAGGGCCGTGGCCGACCACGACGGCGTGGTGGAGGGCGGCACCGGGACGCTGCACGAGGAAGAAAAGTGATTCGTCCTTTCTCTTGATTTATCCCTCGAAAAGCGTATAATAAAACAGTATACAAGACACAGAAGGAGGATTTCCATGGAACGCACCTATATCAATGAGGTACAAAAGGAAATTGGCAGCACGGTCAAGGTGCAGGGCTTTATCGAGAACCTGCGCAACAGCAAGTATATGGCCTTCATCGTGCTGAAGGATATTACCGGCAAGCTTCAGATCACCGTCGAGAAAGAGGATCACCCCGAGCTGGTGGATACCATCGACAAGCTGACCCCGGACTCGGTCATCACCGTCACCGGCAAGGTGGTGGAGAACGACTATGTCAAGATGGGCGGCATTGAGATGATCCCCTCGGCCATCGAGATCGAGAGCATCGCCGACGCACTGCCCATCGTCCGCAAGGAGATCGCAGCCACCAAGAAAAAGAAGGCTGTGGAGCGTTCCAGCATCGACCAGCGCATCGACTACCGCTGGATCGACCTGCGCACTGACGAGAATCAGCTGATGTTCAAGGCACAGAGCTGCTTCGTCAACGCCATGCGCCAGTTCCTGCTCGAGCGTAACTTCATCGAGATCCACACCCCGAAGCTCATCGCTGCCGCCAGCGAGAGCGGCTCTGAGGTGTTCAAGGTGGACTACTTCGACCGCAACGCCTATCTGGCCCAAAGCCCTCAGTTCTACAAGCAGATGGCGATGGCTGCCGGCTTCGAACGCATCTTCGAGACCGGCCCTGTCTTCCGCGCTGAGAAGAGCTACACCAACAAGCACTCCACCGAGTTCTCCGGCTTTGACCTCGAGTTCAGCTACATCACCTCCTACAAGGACGTCATGAAGATGGAGGAGGAGCTGCTGACTGCCGGCCTCAAGGCCGTCAAGGAGCAGTACGGCGACCAGATCAAGGAGCTGTTTGGTCAGGAAGTCGTCGTCCCCACCACTCCGTTCCCCGTGGTCAAGCTGGCCGACCTGTACAAGGCTCTGGAAGAGGAGTTCGGCTACACCGTCGATGAGTCCGAGAAGGGCGACCTGACCACCGAGGCCGAGCGCCTGAGCTACGACTGGGTCAAGAAGCACTACGGCCACGAGTTCCTGTTCATCACCGACTACTCCGCCGAGAAGCGTGCATTCTACCATATGCGCGACGAGAACGGCGTGCCGCAGGGCTATGACCTCATCTGGCGCGGCGTGGAGATCACCACCGGCGCACAGCGTGAGCACCGCTATGAGGTGCTGAAGAAGCAGGCAGAGGAAAAGGGTCTGGCCGACGACGTCAAGTTCTATCTGGAGTTCTTCCAGTATGGCTGCCCCCCGCACGGCGGCTTCGGTTTGGGCATCGACCGCCTGACCATGCTGCTCTGCGGCCTGAGCATCAAGGACGCCGAGTTCCTGTTCCGCGGCCCCAACCGTCTGACTCCGTGATCTGAAACATAACAAAAAAGCCAGTGCACGACTTGTGCGCTGGCTTTTTTGGCGTCTTATGGCTTACTGGATGCCGGTGACTTTATAGTCCTGTGCCTCGACTGCATTCTTGAGCACGTCGTCGGCCACATCCTCGGTCAAGGTGACGACGGCGGTGCCGTCGGTGTGACTTGCCACGGCTTCAGAGACGCCGGGGATGGCCTCAAGAGCCTTTTTCACACGGGCCTCACAGTGGCAGCACATCATGCCTTCAACATTCAGGGTCTTTTTCATGGGATCGTCCTCCATTTTGCCATCGGGCGCTTCGGTGTCCGATGGCGTATTATTTTCTGCCGCAGGCTGTGCAGAAACAGCTGCGGGGGAAGCTTTTTTGTGGTCGTGCTCGGTGCTGTGCAGGTCGAACAGGTTCAGCCGCAGGGCGTTGCTCACGACGCAGAAGCTGGACAGGCTCATAGCGGCAGCACCGAACATGGGGTTCAGCGTCAGGCCGAAGGGGATGAACAGACCCGCTGCCAGCGGGATGCCGATGATGTTGTAGATAAACGCCCAGAACAGGTTCTCGTGGATGTTCCGCAGGGCAGCGCGGCTGAGGCGGATGGCGGCGGGCACATCCGAGAGTCTGGAGTTCATCAGGACGACATCGGCAGCGTCGATGGCCACATCGGTGCCTGCGCCGATGGCGATGCCGGTGTCAGCACGGGTCAGGGCGGGGGCGTCGTTGATGCCGTCGCCTACCATGGCTACCTTGCCGCTGGACTGAAGCTGGCGGATGACAGCCTCCTTGCCGTCGGGCAGGACGCCCGCGATGACCTCGTCCACGCCCGCCTGTCGGCCAATGGCGTCGGCGGTGCGCTGGTTGTCGCCGGTGAGCATCACCACCCGGATGCCCATATTCTGGAGCTGCCGGATGGCCTCGGGGCTGTCCTCCTTAATGGTGTCGGCCACGGCAATGACGCCCAGCAGATGGCCTGCGCCGCCGAAGAAGAGGGGCGTCTTGCCCTCAGCGGCCAGCTGTTCGGCCTGTTGTGTCAGTGCGGCAGGCAGGGAAAGTTTCGACTGGATAAAGGATGCGCTGCCGCCGAAGATGTCCACGCCGTCCAGCTTTGCGGCCAGACCGTTGCCCGGCAGGGCCGCAAAGTCTGTGACCGTCGGAGGCGTGATGTCCTTTGCCTCGGAGCAGGCCAGAACGGCCTTGGCCAGCGGATGCTCGCTGCGGCTTTCCAGTGCGGCGGCCAGCGTCAGCAGCTCGGTCTCAGAGACGCCCTCGGCGGGCAGCAGGTCAGTGACCCGGGGCGCACCCTCGGTGATGGTGCCGGTCTTGTCCAGCGCCACGATCTGAGTGCGGCCTGTGGCTTCCAGCGAGGCGGCGGTCTTGAAGAGGATGCCGTTCTTTGCGCCGAGGCCGTTGCCTACCATGATGGCCACGGGGGTCGCAAGACCCAGCGCGCAGGGGCAGCTGATGACCAATACAGAAATGCCCCGGGCCAGCGCATAGCCCAGCTCACGGCCCAGCAGGAGCCAGACGATGGTGGTGAGGACGGCGATGGAGATGACCGCCGGGACAAAGTAGCCCGATACGGTGTCGGCGATCTTGGCGATGGGAGCCTTGGTGGCGGCGGCATCGCTGACCATCTTGATGATCTGGGACAGGGTAGTGTCCTCGCCCACGCGGGTAGCCTCGCAGCGGAGGAAGCCCGACTGATTGGTGGTAGCGGCGCTGACCCTGTCGCCTGCGGCCTTATCCACCGGGATGCTCTCGCCGGTCAGGGCGCTCTCGTTCACGGCGCTGACACCCTCCAGCACCAAGCCGTCCACAGGGATGTTCTCGCCGGGGCGGACGACGAAGATGTCGCCCTTCTGCACGTCGGCGATGGAGACGGTCACTTCCGCGCCGTCCCGTACCAGCGTGGCGGTCTTGGGAGCCAGCTTCATCAGGCTCTTGAGGGCGTCGGTGGTCTTGCCCTTGGAGCGTGCTTCCAGCATCTTGCCCACCGTGATGAGGGTCAATATCATGGCGGCCGACTCGAAGTAGAACTCCATCATATAGTGCATGACCAGCGCATCATTGCCGTGGAGCTGGGCGTCGGTCATTGCAAAGAGGGCGTAGGTGCTCCACACATAGCTTGCCATGGAGCCGAGGGCCACCAGCGTATCCATGTTGGGGGCACCGTGGATGAGGCCTTTGAAGCCGCTGATGAAAAACTTCTGGTTGATGACCATGACGATGCCAGCCAGGATCAGCTGGACAAGGCCCATGGCGATGTGGTTGCCGTCGAACCAGTGAGGCAGGGGCCAGCCCCACATCATGTGGCCCATCGAGAAGTACATCAGCACCAGCAGGAAGCCCAGCGAGGCGATGAGACGGCGTTTGAGCTTGGGGGTCTCGTGGTCGGCCAGTGCGTCGAGGTCGGCATTGGTGTCCGGTGCCTTATGGGCGGCGTCCGACTTGGGGCTTGCACCATAGCCTGCCTCCTGCACCGCCGAGATGATGGCGGCAGGGGAGGCAGTGCCCTCCACGCCCATAGAGTTGGTCAGCAGGCTCACCGAGCAGCTCGTGACGCCCGGCACCTTCTTTACGGCCTTTTCCACCCGGGCAGAGCAGGCCGCGCAGCTCATGCCCGTGACATTGTATTGTTCCATTGTAGATTCCTTTCCGCTGCATAAGATGCCCGGAATGGGGTCATTTCATGAGCTTGGGCAGCAGGGTCAGCAGCTCGTCCAGCTTTTCACTGCTGTCATTCCGCAGGTCGTCAGCCACGCAGGTGCGGACGTGCTGGCCCAGCAGCTCCTTCGAAAAGCCGTTCAGTGCAGCGTTCACCGCCGCTACCTGCACCAGAATATCGGTGCAGTAAACGTCCTTTTCCACCATTGCGCGGATCCCGCGCACCTGACCCTCGATGCGGCTCAGTCGGTTGACGAGGGCACGGTACTCCTCGGGAGTGCGGTCCTTGTGGCGGCAGCAGGAGGGGGCAGTGTCCTTTTCGGCAGGCGCAGCGGCGCAGCAGGGCTTCTTTTCAGCATCAGTCATAGCAGATAGCTCCTTTCTGGGTAGTTCAATGCAGGAGGACGTACCCTGCGGGGGTAAGCCTCCCGATGATTTGATTTTACCACTTAGGGGTATCTTTTGCAAGCAGATAGAACACACTGACTGTGAAAATTTTGTGAAATCAGGAAACTGGAGAAACAGAAACGGGAGCCTCCTGCAAAGGAAAGCTCCCGTTTCTGTTTAGGATAGGAAAGAGAATGTCAGAAGTAGGGGGGTCACAGGTTGGTGTAACCCATCAGATAGCGGTCTACCTCGGCGGCACAGTCGCGGCCCTCTCGCAGACCCCAGACGATGAGGCTCTGGCCCCGGCGCATATCGCCGCAGACGAAGACTTTATCCACATTGGTGCGGAAGCTCTGGTCGGCCACATTGCCCCGGGCGTTCCGCTCCACGCCGAATGCCTCAGCGACATAGTCCTCACAGCCCACGAAACCGGCGGCGATGAAAGCCAGCTGGCAGTCGTAGGTGAACTCCTCGCCGGTGGGCACCATGCTGGTGCGGCCGGTGTCGGGGTCGCGCTGGGGCTTCAGATAGGAGATGACCGCGCCGGTCAGATTTCCGGCCTCGTCCTTCAGGAACTCCTTCACGGTGGTCTGGTAAACGCGGGGGTCCTTGCCGAACTTGGCGAGGCACTCGGTCTGGCCGTAGTCCACCTTCAGCACCCGGGGCCACTCGGGCCACGGGTTGTTCGCCGCACGCTCCTTCGGGGGCTGGGGCATCATCTCCAGCGCCATCAGGTCGGTGCAGCCCTGCCGCAGGGCCGTGCCCTGACAGTCGTTGCCGGTGTCGCCGCCGCCGATGACGAGGACATTCTTACCTGCGGCGCTGATGGCCTTGCCGTCGGCAAAGCTGCTGTCCAGCAGGCTCTTGGTCACGCTGGTGAGGTAGTCCACCGCGAGATGGACGCCCCGGGCATCCCGGCCGGGGACGTTCAGGTCCCGGGCCTTCTTTGCGCCGCAGCAGAGGACGATGGCGTCGTAGCTCTTGAGCAGCTCGGCGGCATCCACGGCCCCGCCCACGTCCATGTTGGTGCGGAACTCCACGCCTTCGGCCTGCATGATCTTGATGCGGCGCTCGATGACGGATTTGTCCAGCTTCATGTTGGGGATGCCGTACATCAGCAGACCGCCCACCCGGTCGGCCCGCTCAAAAACGGTGACGGCGTGGCCGCGGATGTTGAGGTACTCGGCCACCGACAGGCCCGAGGGGCCGCTGCCGATGACGGCCACGCTCTTGCCGGTGCGGGCCGGGGGCGGGGCGGCGTGGAGCCAGCCCTTGGCGTAGCCCGTCTCTACGATGGCGTGCTCGTTCTCCCGGACGGTGACGCTGCTGCCGGTCACATCGCCGCAGGTGCAGGCGGCTTCGCAGAGAGCCGGGCAGACCCGGCTCGTGAACTCCGGGAAACGGTTGGTGGCCCGCAGACGGCGGAGTGCCAGCTCCCACTTGCCCTGATACACGAGGTCGTTCCACTCCGGGATGAGGTTGTTCAGGGGGCAGCCGGAGGCCATGCCGCCGATCATCATGCCGGCCTGACAGAAGGGGACGCCGCAGTCCATGCAGCGTGCCGCCTGCGTCTGCTGCTCCTCCCGGGAGAGCCAGATGTGAAATTCGTTGAAATTCTCGATGCGCTCCAGCGGCGGAACATCCGTGCTGGTCTTGCGCGCGTAATCCATAAAACCAGTGAGTTTTGCCATGATGTTCCCCTCCTTACTTCTTCTTCTGCACGGCGTAGAATGCTTCGATCTGCGCCTGCTCGCCGTCGAGACCCCGCTCCTCCATGGAGGCGATGACCCGCAGCATATGGTCGTAGTCGTAGGGGAGAACTTTCTTGAACTTGGGCAGGAACTCGCTGAAGTTGTCCAGGATCTCCTTGCCGCGGGGCGAGCCGGTCAGCTCGACGTGCTCCCGGATCAGCTCCTTCAGGGTGGCGACATCGTATTTGTGCTCCACCGGCTCGAGGCTGACGGTCTCCTTATTCACCCGCTGGTAGAAGTCCCAGTTTTCGTCCAGCACATAGGCGATGCCGCCGGTCATACCGGCCGCGAAGTTCTTGCCGGTCCGACCCAGAACGACGACGGTGCCGCCGGTCATGTACTCGCAGCCGTGGTCGCCCACGCCCTCGACGACGGCCACAGCGCCCGAGTTGCGGACACAGAAGCGCTCACCGGCCACGCCGGAGACGAAGGTCTTGCCGCTGGTGGCACCGTAGAGGGCCACGTTGCCGATGATGATGTTGTCCTCGGGCTTGAAGGTGATGCCCTCGGGCGGGCGGACGATGAGCTTGCCGCCGGACAGACCCTTGCCCATGTAGTCGTTGCAGTCGCCGGTCAGCTCAAGGGTCAGGCCCTTGGGAATGAACGCGCCGAAGCTCTGGCCGCCTGCGCCGGTGCAGTGGACGGTGTAGACGTCATCCGGCAGGTCGCTGCCATACTTGCGGGTGATCTCGCTGCCGAAGATAGCACCAAAGGCGCGGTCGGTGTTGGAGACCTCCAGCTTGACGCTCTGGGGGGTCTTGCTGGACAGCTTGAACTTCTTCATCAGCACCTTCATGTCCAGCGTGTCTTCCAGATGGAAGTCATAGGTGTCCTCTTTCTGGAAGTGGACGTTGCTGTTGACGATGGCGGGGTTGTGCAGGATGCAGTCGAGGTCCATCTTGGCCAGACGGCTTCCGGCAGGGGCGGGCTTGACGTGGAGCAGGTCGGTGCGGCCCACCAGCTCGTCGATGGTGCGGATGCCCAGCTTTGCCATGTACTCCCGCAGCTCCTGCGCCACGAAGGTCAGGTAGTTGATGATGTATTCGGGCTTGCCGCGGAAATGCTTGCGCAGCTCGGGGTTCTGGGTGCAGATGCCCATGGGGCAGGTGTCGAGGTTGCAGACACGCATCATCACGCAGCCCATGGTCATCAGCAGGGAGGTGCCGAAGCCGAATTCCTCCGCACCCAGCATACAGCTGATGGCGACATCCCGGCCGGAGAGGAGCTTGGAGTCACTCTCGATGCGCACGCGGGTGCGCAGGCCGTTCAGGATCAGGGTCTGGTGGGTCTCGGCGATGCCCAGCTCCCAAGGCAGACCAGCGTCCTTGATGGAGTTGCGGGGCGCAGCGCCGGTGCCGCCGTCATAGCCCGAGACGAGGATGACCTGTGCGCCGCCCTTGGCCACACCGGCTGCGATGGTACCGACACCGGCCTCGCTCACCAGCTTGACGTTGATGTTTGCGTGACGGTTGGCGTTTTTGAGGTCATAGATCAGCTCTGCAAGGTCCTCGATGGAGTAGATGTCGTGGTGGGGCGGGGGAGAGATGAGGCCCACGCCGGTGGTGCTGTGGCGGGTCTTGGCGATCCACGGATACACCTTCGCGCCGGGCAGGTTGCCGCCCTCGCCGGGCTTTGCGCCCTGTGCCAGCTTGATCTGGATCTCCTCGGCGGAGACGAGGTATTTGCTGGTGACGCCAAAGCGGGCAGAGGCCACCTGCTTGATCTTGGAATTGCTCTCGCTGTGATAGCGCTCTTCCGGCTCGCCGCCCTCGCCGGTGTTGCTCCGGCCGCCGAGGCGGTTCAGGGCGATGGCGATGGTCTTGTGGGCCTCGCTGCTCAGTGCGCCGTAGCTCATGGCTGCAGCCTTGAACCGCTTGACGATGGAGCTGACCGGCTCCACCTCGTCCAGCGGGATGCCGCCATCGGGGGCGTAGTTGAAGTCCAGCAGGCTGCGCAGATGGATGCCGTTCCTGCCCATGTTGTCCACAGTGTGGGTGAACTGCTTGAAGGTGTCGTAGTCGCCGGTGAAGCAGGCCTTCTGGAACAGGTGGATGGTCTGAGGGTTGAACAGGTGCTCTTCCTTGCCGCTGCGGAATTTGTGGGCACCGCCGTCCTCCAGCTGCATATTGATGTCGAGGCCCAGCGGGTCGAAGGCGGCGTTGTGGAGGGCCTCCACGTCTGCCTGAATGTCCTCGAGGCCGATGCCGCCCACGCGGCTGACCGTGCCGGTGAAGTACTTGTCGATGACATCCTTGGAGATGCCGACGGCCTCAAAGATCTGGCTGCTCTGGTAGCTCTGGATGGTGGAAATGCCCATCTTGGAGGCGATCTTCACGATGCCGCCCAGCACAGCCTTGTTGTAGTCGTCCACGGCGGCGTAATAGTCCTTGTCCAGCAGGCCGTCGTCGATGAGCTGGCCGATGGTCTCATGGGCCAGATAGGGGTTGACGGCGCAGGCACCATAGCCCAGCAGGGCGGCGAAGTGGTGCACCTCGTGCGGCTCGGCGCTCTCGAGGATGAGGGCCAGTGCGGTGCTCTTCTTGGTGCGGATGAGGTACTGGGACACAGCCGACACCGCCAGCAGGCTGGGGATGGCGACATGGTACTCGTCGATGTCCCGGTCGGACAGGATGATGATGTTCGCGCCCTCTTTGTAGGCACGGTCCACCTCAAGGAAGACGCGGTCGATGGCTTTTTCGAGGCTGGTGTTCTTGTAGTAGTTGATGGAGACGGTGGACACCTTGAAGCCCGGCACATTCATGTACTTGATGCGGAGAAGGTCGGTGGAGGTGAGGATGGGGTTGTGGACCTTGAGCACCTTGCAGTTCTCGGGCTTATCCTCCAGCAGGTTGCCGTGTGCGCCCACATAGACGCTGGTGGAGGTGACGACCTTCTCACGGATGGCGTCGATGGGCGGGTTCGTCACCTGTGCGAACCGCTGCTTGAAGTAGTTGAAGAGCGGGGGGTGCTGGCCGCTGAGGACGGCCAGAGGGGTATCGGTGCCCATTGCGCCGGAAGGCTCTGCGCCCTGACGCGCCATCGGCAGGATGAGGGTGCTGATGTCCTCGTACTTGTAGCCGAACACCTTCTGCAGACGCAGCAGGTCGTCGCCGGTATAGCTGGGGGTCTTGACATTGGGGATCTTGAGGTCTTTCAGCTGGACGAGGTTGCGGTCGATCCACTCGCCGTAAGGTTCGCGGCTGGCGTAGTACTCCTTCAGCTTTTCGTCGTCCACGACCTCGCCCTTGAGGGTGTCCACAAGCAGCATCTTGCCGGGGCGGAGACGATCCTTCACCAGAATGTTCTCCGGCTCACAGGGCAGCACGCCCACCTCGGAGGAAAGGATCATCCGACCATCCTTGGTGATGTAGTACCGGCTGGGACGCAGGCCGTTGCGGTCCAGCACCGCGCCCACCACGTCGCCGTCGGAGAAGAGGATGGCCGCCGGGCCGTCCCACGGCTCCAGCATGGTGGCGTAATACTGGTAGAAATCCCGCTTTTTCTGGCTGATGTTCTTGTTGTTCTCCCACGGCTCGGGAATCGTGATCATGACGGCCAGCGGCAGATCCATGCCGTTCATCACCATGAACTCGAGGGCGTTGTCCAGCATGGCGGAGTCCGAGCCGGAGGTGTTGATGATGGGCAGGATCTTGTTCATGTCCTCCTTCATGATGGGGGAGGAGATGGTCTCCTCGCGGGCCAGCATGGCGTCGGTGTTGCCCTTGATGGTGTTGATCTCGCCGTTGTGGAGGATGAAGCGGTTGGGGTGGGCGCGCATCCAGCTGGGGTTGGTGTTGGTGGAGAAGCGGCTGTGCACCATGCCGATGGCGGACTCGTAATCCTCGTCCTGCAAGTCGAGGTAGAACAGGCGCAGGTCGTGGACGAGGAACATCCCCTTGTACACGATGGTGCGGCTGGACAGGCTGGGCACATAGGTGCCGTTGCTGGCCTGCTCAAAGACCCGGCGGACGATGTAGAGCTTGCGGTCGAAGTCGATGCCCTTGCTCACCTTGGCGGGCTTTTTGATGAAGCACTGCCAGATGGAGGGCATACAGTCACGGGCTTTCTGACCCACGGCGTCGGGGTCTACGGGCACGGCGCGCCATGCCAGAAACTCAAGGCCCTCTTTGCGGGTCACAAGCTCGAACAGCTTCATGGCCTGCGCCCGCAGATGCTCGTTCTGGGGGAAGAAGAACATACCCACGCCGTATTCGCGCTCGTTGCCGAGGCTGATGTTCAGCTCGTCGGCCACCTTCGTGAAGAAGCGGTGGCTGATCTGCAGCATGATGCCGACGCCGTCGCCGGTCTTGCCCTCGGCGTCCTTGCCAGCGCGGTGCTCAAGGCGCTCCACGATGGACAGTGCATCGCTGACGGTCTGGTGGCTCTTGCGGCCCTTGATGTCCACCACCGCGCCGATGCCGCAGGCATCGTGCTCGAACTGGGGGTCATACAGGCCGAGTGGTCGTTTTTGCTCCGTGAAATTTTCCATAGACTTTCCCATCCTTTTTCGATTTTCCGGGGGTTTATCCTAGCAGTGCTGCGGCACAATCCGCAGCGCCCCTCTGTGCCGATAAAAAGAAAAGGCGTCCCAGATGGGTCGGCAAAGACACATCTGGAACGCCCTTGTTCCGGATAACAACACTATTATACAAAGGTGTTGAAATAGATTCAAGTGACAGCTGCACCAAAGCTGGGTACACGGCGACGGTTCTTCTTGTGAAAAACAGACACGCAGAGTAGGAAATAGTATGCCTTTTCCGGCTCAGTGCCGGCCCAGACAGGCGGCAAGATCGTCCTCCGGCGTGGTGATGGGCCGGAGGTCATACTTCTCCTGCAAAACAGCGGCCACCCCGGGGGAGAGGAAGGCGGGCAGGGTGGGGCCGAGACGGATGCCCCGGATGCCCAGCGCCAGCAGGGCCATCAGCACACAGACCGCCTTCTGCTCGAACCAGCAGAGGATGATGGAGAGGGGCAGCTCGTTGACCGAGCAGTCAAAAGCTTCGGCCAGACCCAGCGCGATCCGGATGGCACTGTAGGCGTCGTTGCACTGGCCCACGTCGAGGATGCGGGGCAGACCCGCCACCGTACCCAGCGGCAGGTCGTTGAGCCGGAACTTGCCGCAGGCCAGCGTCAGGATGACGGTGTCGGGCGGGGTCAGCTTGGCAAAATCCGTGTAGTACCGGCGGGAGGGGCGGGTGCCGTCGCAGCCGCCGATGAGGAAAAAGTGCCGGATGGCACCCTCGTGGACGGCTTGGACGATCTCCTCCGCATGGCTCAATACGGCATGGTGGGCAAAGCCGGTGGCGACCACACTGCCGCCGTTCATGCCCGGGATGAGGGTGTCCTCTGGGTAGCCGCCCAGCTCAAGCGCCTTGGCAATGACCGGCGAAAAATCCCGGTCCTCCCCGATGTGGGTGACGCCGGGATAGGAGACGACAGAGGTGGTGAATACCCGGTCGGCATAGCTGGGCCGGAGGGGCATGATGCAGTTGGTGGTGAAGAGCACCGGTGCAGGGATGTCCTCAAACTCCCGCTGCTGGTTCTGCCATGCGGTGCCAAAGTTGCCTTTCAGATGAGGAAAGCGCTTTTTCAGCTCCGGGTAGCCGTGGGCAGGCAGCATCTCGGAGTGGGTGTAGACATTGATGCCCTTGCCCTCGGTCTGCTCCAACAGGCACTTGGCGTCGTAGAGGTCGTGGCCGGAGATGACGATGAAAGGCCCTTTCTCGATGGTCAGGGACACCTCCACCGGCTCCGGGTCGCCAAACGCGCCGGTGTTGGCCTTGTCCAGCTCAGCCATGACCCGGTAGGCCATCCGCCCGGTGTCCTCCACCAGCTGGAAGAGCTTGTCCTTGTCCCGCTCCTGTGCGATGGCCCGCAGCGCCGTGCAGAAAAACAGGTCGATCTCGCCATCGGTATAACCCAGCACCCGCGCGTGGTAGGAGTAAGCTGCCATGCCGCGCAGCCCAAAGAGGACAAAGGAGCACAGGCTCTTCCGGTCGGGGTCCGGCTCCTGCCACAGCTTCTGCATATCGTAGTCGGACACTGGTGCAGGTGCAGGGCTGGCCGAGGCAAAGGCTTCCTGCTTGGCCTTCCAGACCTTATCGGTCAGCTGCGCCACCGTCTGGGGGTCGAAATCAACATTGGTGATGGTGGTGAACAATCCTTCCGTCAGCAGGAGTGCCTGCGGGGGCCGGATGGGTCTGCCGATGTCCAGCAGCAGGGTGGCAAAGCCGATGAGTGCCCCGGTGAGCTTGTCCTGCGCGTCGGCTGTCTCGGCTGATTTGCCGCAGACACCCGCTTTTCCGGTGCAGGCCGTGCAGTTTGCCGCCTGCTCGCATTGATAACAGAACATCATTTCGTCCATGCAAAAACCTCTTTTCGTTTGATGAAAGGAGTATGAGCGGGGCGGCAGACGGTTATGCAGGCAGGCGGGGCAAACCAAAAAAAGCCGCACCCTCGCGGATGCGGCCCTTGCTGTTTTTTGGGGAAAAGCTTAGTAGGTGATGCCCTGAGCCATCATAGCGGTGGCGACCTTCAGGAAGCCGGCGCAGTTTGCACCGACCATCAGGTTGCCCTCGGAGCCGGCGGCCACGGATGCATCGTAGGAAGCGTGGAAGATGCCCTCCATGATGCCCTTCAGCTTTGCATCGACCTCCTCAAAGGTCCAGCTCAGACGCTCGGAGTTCTGGCTCATCTCCAGACCGGAGGTAGCCACGCCGCCGGCGTTGGAAGCCTTTGCGGGTCCGTACAGAACGCCGTTGGACAGATAGACCTCGATGGCCTCGGGAGTGCTGGGCATGTTAGCGCCCTCGCAGACCACGGTGCAGCCGCCCTTCACCAGAGCCTCTGCGGACTCCTTGTTGATCTCGTTCTGGGTAGCGCAGGGCAGGGCGATGTCGCAGGGGACAGTCCAGACCTTGGTGCAGTCAGCAACATAGGTCGCATCCTTGTGGGTCTCAGCGTACTCCTTGATGCGGCCGCGGCGGACTTCCTTCAGATCCTTGACGTAGGCCAGATCGATGCCGTTGGGGTCGTAGACATAGCCGTTGGAGTCGGACATGGTGACGACCTTGGCACCCAGCTGGGTGGCCTTCTCGCAGGCGTAGATGGCGACATTGCCGGAGCCGGAGATGACCACGGTCTTGCCCTCGAAGCTGTCGTTGCGCATACACTTCAGGGCCTCAGCGGTGAAGTAGCACAGGCCGTAGCCGGTGGCCTCGGTACGGGCCAGAGAGCCGCCGAAGGTCAGGCCCTTGCCGGTGAGCATACCGCCCTGAAAACTGTTGGTCAGGCGCTTGTACTGGCCGAACATATAGCCGACCTCGCGGCCGCCGACGCCGATGTCACCGGCGGGGCAGTCCACGAACTGGCCGATGTGGCGGTACAGCTCGGTCATGAAGCTCTGGCAGAAGCGCATGACTTCCATGTCGCTCTTGCCGTGGGGGTCGAAGTCAGAGCCGCCCTTGCCGCCGCCCATGGGCAGGGTGGTCAGGCTGTTCTTGAAGGTCTGCTCAAAGCCGAGGAACTTCAGGATGCCCTGATTGACAGAGGGGTGGAAGCGCAGGCCGCCCTTGTAGGGGCCGATGGCGCTGTTGAACTGGACGCGGTAGCCGCGGTTCACCTGAACCTTGCCCTGATCATCGACCCAAGGCACACGGAAGGAGATGATGCGCTCCGGCTCGACCAGACGCTCGATGAGGCCGGCCTTCTCGTACTCGGGGTGCTTCTCCACGACGGGCTGGATGCTCTCCAGCACCTCACGGACAGCCTGCAGGAACTCAGGCTCGTTGGCATTGCGCTTCTCGAGGCCCTCGTAGACACGCTTCAGATATTCATTCGTCAGCATAGTAAGATACTCCTTTTCCCTTAACTCTATCGTGTAGCTCTATCATGAGGCTCCGGCTCTCCCGTTTCCGCGGCGAGGACAGCGAACCTCAGCACACTTCGTTATTATAAAGCTTTATCCGCCGATTTACAAGATGGCCCGCCCTGCAAAAGCTGGAAAATCTTTCAAAAAAGCTACGGAAAAGATGAACATACTTCACAAAAAAGAACAGGTGCTTCAAAAAGCGGCGATAACGCATGATTTTGCGAAAGAATAAAAATCCCCCTGCACCGGCCCGGGAAGGGCGGTGCAGGGGGATAAGTCTTACTTCAGCAGCTTCTCGCAGGCGTCAGCGGCACCCTCGAGGAACTGTCCGCCGTAGGTCTCGATCATGCCGGCGTCGGACAGCGCGGCCAGCTGGGGGTCGATGGGGCACTTGGCCAGCACGGGCAGGTGATGCTTTGCGGCCACCTCGTCCACATGGCTGTCGCCGAACACATTGATGTGCTTGCCGCAGTCGGGGCAGACGATGTAGCTCATGTTCTCGACGATGCCCAGCATAGGCACCTTCATCATCTCGGCCATGTTCACAGCCTTGGCGACGATCATGCTTACCAGCTCCTGCGGGCTTGCCACGACGACGATGCCGTCCACAGGCAGGCTCTGGAAGACGGTCAGGGGCACATCGCCCGTTCCCGGAGGCATGTCCACGAACAGGAAATCGACGTCCTTCCAGACCACATCGGTCCAGAACTGCTTGACCGCACCGGCGATGACGGGGCCGCGCCAGACGACGGGGTCCTCTTCGTTCTCCACCAGCAGGTTGATGCTCATGACGTCGATGCCCATCCGGCTCTGGATGGGCCAGCAGCCCTTGTCGTCCGCCATGGCGCGGCCATGGATGCCGAACAGCTTCGGGATGGACGGGCCGGTGATGTCGGCGTCGAGGATGCCGCAGTGGTAGCCGCGGCGTGCCATGGCGCAGGCCAGCAGGGCGCTGGTCATGCTCTTGCCGACGCCGCCCTTGCCGGACACGACGCCGATGACCTTCTTGACCCGGCTGTGCGGGTTGGGGGCGTCATGCTGGGGTGCAGCATTGCGGGAAGAACACGCTGCCCCGCAGTTGGAGCAGTCATGGGTACATTCTTCGCTCATTGTCTCATTGCGCACGGCCGTGGTACCGGGGTGCGCTTCCTCCTTGCATTCTTAGATCCTGTCTGGCAGAAAACGCTCCGCCAGATTCAATATGTATCATATCATAAAACTGGGAAAGAAACAACCCACGCCGCCGCTCATATTTCCCAGAGCGGCGTGCATACCTATAAAAGGATACGAGCAGGAAAGGGAGGGGGCGCAGTGGGGAAGAGCTATCTGAAAAACGCGGCCCTGATGACCGGAGCAGATGTCCTGCTCCGGCTGGCAGGGATGGGGCTGCGCATCTGGCTGGCGAACGCGCTGGGCGGCGAGGGGATGGGGCTGTATCAGCTGGTGCTGGCGGTCTACTCGCTTTTCGTCACGCTGGCGACGGCAGGCGTATCGGTGGCGGCCACCCGCCTGATGGCCGAAGAGCTGGCCCGAAGCCCGGCCGAGGCCCGGGGGATGCTGCGCCGTCTTCTGCTGGCGGGGGCTGGGCTGGGGGTGGCGGCGCTGGCGGCACAGTTCGGTCTGGCCGGCCTCGCCGCACGGTGGTGGCTGGGAGATGCTCGGGCGGCGGGGGCATTGCGCGTCTCGTCGCTGGGTCTGCCGTGGATGGCGGTGTCGTCGGTGCTGCGGGGCTTTTTCATCGCCCGGCGGCGGGTCGAGCCGAATGTCCTGAGCCAGCTGGCTGAGCAGACCGTCCGCATCGGCATCGTCTGGGCCGCGCTGGGCCGGGCCGACGCTCTCGGATGGGATGCAGGGCAGCGCTGTACGGCAGTGCTGGGCGCAACGGCGGCCAGCGAGGCCGTCAGCACCGGTCTGATGGCCCTGTTCTACTGCCGGGAGGCCCGCCGCTGCTTCGGCTCACAGCCTGCACAGCGTCCCCATGACCCGGGGAGGCGGCTCTGGGACATCCTCTGGCCGGTGGAGGGCGGGCGATGTCTCGCCAGTGCCCTCCACACCGCCGAGAATATGTTGGTCCCAGCCTGTCTTGCGGTCTATCTGCAATGCTCCGGCGGGCGTGCTGAGGCTGTGACCCAGTACGGAAACCTGAAAGGGATGGCCCTGCCCCTGCTGACCTTTCCCTTCGGGCTGCTGGGGAGTCTGTCCGTCCTCCTGATGCCCGAGATCACCCAAGCCCATCTCCGGGGGCAGAGCAGGCGGCTCTCCGTCCTCATCGACCGGATGCTACGGCTCACAGGCTATTTTTCGGCGCTGGCGGGGGCGGCATTCTGGGTGTGGGGACAGCCGCTGGCCGAGGCACTCTACGGCAGCGCGGAGGCGGGCAGCTATCTCGTCATCCTCGGCCCGGCCATGCCGCTGATGTACCTCGAGAGCATGGTGGACGGCGCGATGAAGGGGATGGGAGAGCAGAAAGCCGTCTTCCGGTACAGTATGTGGGACTCCTGCCTCCGCATCGCGGGGGTGGTGCTCCTGCTGCCCCGGTTCGGGATGAAGGGGTTTCTCTTCGTGATCCTGCTGTCCAGCCTCTACACCTGCGCCGCCAACACCGGGCGGCTGCTGTCCAGCTGCGGCCTGCCGCTGCGACTGTGGCGGTGGCTGGGGGCACCGGGTCTTGCGGGGACGGCCGGTGCCGGAGCGGGGCTGGTGCTGCGGAAGCTTCTGACCCCATGGCTGGCGAGAGGAGTGCCCGCGCAGCTGGCGGCGGTGGCGCTGGGCGGTGCGGGGATGACGCTGGTCTGCTTTGCGGCGGCATGGCCGCTGGGCCTCGGCGAGGAGCTGCGGGACGTGGCGGCAGGGGAGAGAAGACACAAAAGCGCTGGACATGGGGAGAAGAATCGAGTATAATGATACAGATACGATGGGGCGATAGGCCCTTGGGTCGAAAAAACGGCGGCTGGCGTCTCTCCGACACCGGCCCTGATGCAAAAGAGGACTTTCTGTGAAGGAAAAGAAAACAAGTATGCTGCAGGTGCTGGCCCGCCGGGCCTTTTTGGTGGTGCTGGACGCAGCCATCGTAGCCTTCAGCTTTTATTTTGCGCTCCTGCTCCGCGCAGACGGCGCAGTCGAGGCCTCATGGTGGCCTCACAACCGTGCCCTGCTCTACGCGAACCTGCCGTGGATCGTGGCGGTCTATCTGCTCAGCTTCTTGGGCGGGAGGCTCTACACCATCCTCTGGAAATACGCCGGAGAGCGGGATCTCATCCGTCTGGCTGGGATGATCGCTGCCCCGACGGTCGTGGTGTATCTGGTCAACCGCTGCTTCATCCATGGCGTGCTCTTCAACTCGGCCAACGCGATGGCTTCGGTGCTCATCTTCCTGCTCGTCGGCGGGAGCCGTCTGGCGTGGCGGCTCTTCCTGAACCACCCGTTGGGCGAGCGGCTGCGGGGCAACACCAGCAAAGACCCCAACCGCCCTGTGATGATCGTGGGCGCGGGCGAGGCCGGTGCGTGGGCCATCAACGTCTGCAAGAGCAACGGCAGCTACGGCCACCCGGTGGTGGCGGTGGACGATGACCCCGCCAAGCTGGGCCAGACCATCCACGGCGTCCCGGTGAAGGGCACGCTGGAGGAGATCCCCGACCTGTGCACCCGTTACAGCATCCACACCATCATCATTGCCATCCCGACCCTGCGGGGCAGCCGCCTGAACCATGTCATCGACCTCTGCGTCTCCACCCACTGTGCGGTGCAGATGCTCAGCGACCCCCAGCTTGTGGGGGCAGGTGCACCCCAGCAGGGGGCGTTCCGAGAGCTGAATACTGCCGACTTCCTCTCCCGTGAGGAGGTCACGCTGGACACGGCCCGGATCTCGGGCTACCTCACCGGCAAGACCGTGCTGGTGACGGGCGGCGGCGGCAGTATCGGCAGCGAGCTTTGCCGTCAGGTCATGCGCTTCAAACCCGCGAAGCTGCTCATCTTCGATATTTACGAGAACTGCGCCTACGAGCTGCAGATGGAACTGCAGCAGAAGTATGGCCGCGATGTGCCCATCACAGTGCTGGTGGGTTCCATCCGGGACAAGGCCCGTCTGGACGAGGTCTTTGAGACCTACCACCCCACGGTGGTGTTCCACGCCGCGGCCCACAAGCACGTCCCGCTCATGGAGATCAGCCCCGCCGAGGCCGTCAAGAACAACGTCTTCGGCACCAAGAACCTGCTGGTCAGCGCCAGCGAGCACGGCGTGGAGCGGCTGGTGCAGCTTTCCACCGATAAGGCCGTCAACCCCACCAGCGTCATGGGCTGCACCAAGCGCCTGTGCGAGATGCTCATCCAGACCTTCGCGGGCAACACCGACATGAAGTGCGTGGCCGTCCGCTTCGGCAACGTGCTGGGCAGCCACGGCAGCGTCATCCCGCTGTTCGAGGCGCAGATCAAAAAGGGCGGCCCCGTCACCCTGACTGACCCCAACATCGAGCGCTATTTCATGACCATCCCGGAGGCCGCGCAGCTGGTGCTGCAGGCCGGCGCATTGGCTGAGAGCGGCAGCATCTATGTGCTGGATATGGGTGAGCCGGTCAAGATCATGGACCTCGCAAAGCAGCTCATTCGTTTCTACGGCTATGAGCCGGGCGTGAATATGGACATCAAGATCGTGGGTCTCCGCCCCGGCGAGAAGCTCTACGAAGAGCTGATGATGGACGAGGAACAGGACAAGATGCGCCGTACCGGCCACAATAAGATCTTCGTGGCTCCGCCCCGGAACATCGACCTTGGCGAGTTCTATCAGCAGCTTCAGGAGCTGTCTGCCGCCGCCGAGCACAACGACGACAACGTCGTGGCCCAGCTGGCCAAGATGGTGCCTACCTTTACCCCCACCCGAGAGAACCTCAAGCTGTGAACTGCTGGCTGCACGGCATTCGGCTGTGTAAAAATATATGAGAGGGATGTATATCATGGAAAAGAAACCGTTTTTGACTGAGTCGATGGCTCAGGACATCATTCAGGACGTGCCCACCCCCTTCCACGTCTACGACGAGAAAGGCATCCGGGAGAACGCCCGCCGCATCAACAAAGCCTTCAGCTGGAATAAGGGCTTCCGCGAGTATTTCGCGGTCAAGGCTCTGCCCAACCCCGTCATCCTCCAGATCCTGAAGGAAGAGGGCTGCGGCGTGGACTGCTCTTCCCTGACCGAGCTGATGCTCAGTGAGGTGTGCGGCTTCAGCGGCAGCGACATCATGTTCTCCTCCAACCAGACCCCCGTGGAGGATATGAAGAAGGCCTACGAGCTGGGCGCTTATATCAACCTCGACGACGCCACGATGGTGGACTTCCTCGACCGGGTGGCCGGTGTGCCGGAGAACATCTTCTGCCGCTACAATCCGGGCGGCACCTTCCAGCTGGGCGAGAGCAAGGAGGGCTTTCAGGTCATGGACAAGCCCGGTGATGCCAAGTACGGCATGACCGAGGAACAGATGATCGACAGCTACAAGAAGCTGGCTGCAAAGGGAGCAAAGAACTTCGGCATCCACGCCTTCCTCGCTTCCAACACCATTTCGGACGCCTACTACCCCGAGCTGGCCGCGATCCTGTTCCAGCTGGCGGTTCGCGTCCAGAAGGCCACCGGCGTCCACATCGCCTACATCAACCTGTCCGGCGGCGTGGGCATCCCGTACCGTCCTGAGCAGACTGAGAACGACATCATGGCCATCGGCGAGGGTGTCCGTAAGAAATTCGAGGAGATCCTGGTCCCTGCCGGGATGGGCGATGTCGCCATCTTCACCGAGATGGGCCGCTTCACCACCGGCCCCTACGGCGCGCTGGTGGCAACTGCCATCCACGAGAAGCACATCTACAAGGAGTACATCGGTCTGGACGCCTGTGCGGCCAACCTGATGCGCCCCGCCATGTACGGCGCTTACCATCACATCACGGTGCTGGGCAAGGAGAATGCCCCCTGCGACCACAAGTATGACGTAGTGGGCGGCCTGTGCGAGAACAACGACAAGTTTGCCATCGACCGGATGCTGCCCAAGATCGACATCGGCGACATCGTGTATATCCACGACACCGGTGCACACGGCTCTGCGATGGGCTACAACTACAACGGCAAGCTGCGCAGCGCCGAAGTCCTGCTCTGCGAGGACGGCTCCCACCGTCTCATCCGCCGCGCCGAGACCCCCCGCGATTACTTTGCAACGCTGGACTTCCTGCCCTTCATGAAGCCGCTGCTGGGCGAGTACGACGACTAAGCGGTCTTCTGAGACCATTACACCAGAATAAAGCGAGGAACGACGCAGATGTTTTTTGGATTCCAACTCACCTGTGGCCTGATGCTGGTCTTTTACGGGTATTCGGTCATGAAAAATCCCCGGGTCTGGGGCGATCAGGGCCGTCAGGCCGTCAAGGCTGAAAATTTCCCCGAGTACTGCCGTCAGAACGGACTTTTCTTCCTGAAGGCGGGCTTTCTTATGGCCCTCATCGGTGCACTGGACGCACTGGTAACGCTTTCGGGCCTGCTGTACGTCCTGCTGTACCTGTTCGGGCTGGCTTTCGCGTTCTATCCGCTCACTCGCTGGTGCAAAGAGAACGAGGGCTTTTCGTGGCCATGGCCTCGTGTTGAGAGCGAGAAAAAGCGCATCAAAAAGCTGCGTCAGCAGCAGGAGGCCGAAAAGGCGGAACGAGAAGAAAAGTAAATAGCAAAAAAGAGGCCGCTGTAAAAGCAACCTCTCAGTCTCACTTCGTTCGACAGCTCCCCTACCGAGGGGGAGCCTCTGGCGAAGAGATTGGGCTTTCTGCCATGCCAAAGCCTCCCCTCGGTAGGGGAGGTGGCACGGCGAAGCCGTGACGGAGAGGTTGAACACAGCGGCCTCTTTTTGTTTTCTTAAATCAAACCATTTTCTTTGCAGTAGTGGTAAATACCATCCTCTGCACAGGTGCCGCAGACCTCGCTGGCGATGGCTTTCAAATCGGCAGAAGCGTTGCCCATGGCCACACTGTGGCCGACGGCCTGAAACATTTCTATATCGTTGTTCCCATCGCCGAAGGCCATGGCATCTTCCTTTGTCAGGCCGTAGTGGGCCAGTACCTTCCGGATGCCTGCGCCCTTGCCGCCCGAGGTGGGGATGATGTCTACGGCCCTGTCCCACCACGCGGCGATCTTTGCGCCGGTGGTGCCCTTGAGGATGGCAGGCCAGTCCCGCTCGCGGCAGCCCATCAGCAGCTGGAAAACTTCACCTCGGGAGACTTCATCGAACTTATCGGAAATGACCGGCGCTCGTCCGCCGATGGCATAATAAGCCGTCAGATCGTCGTCTGTGCCGTTGGAGAGCAGCTGCGTCCGGCCCGCGACCGAAACGGGCCGCCCCAGAGCAGCCGCATTTTTGAGGATGGTCTGCACATCCTGCGGCGGGATGGGGCTGGCAAAAATATCTCCGCGGCGGTCGTAGCAGTAGGAGCCGTTGTAGGTAAGAAAGACGTCGAACTCCACGCCGTCGAATCTCGGCACAATGAGCGGGGAACGCCCGGTGGCGATGGCCAGCAGGATGCCGTTTTGCTGTAAGCGGCGCAGAGCGTCTAAAGTCGGCTTGGTGATGCGCTTTTTCTCCATGTCGATGAGAGTACCGTCGATGTCGAAAAAGATGATGCGGGGCTTGCGCATAATGTGTGACTCCTGTAAAATATTGAATTTATATTAGACCATGAGAAATAAGAAATTCTTTGGCTTGCTTATACGCGTAGGTGCGTTTACTTCCACCGGAAAGTGAATAACCAAGTGATTGGGAATATTTGGAACCAAAAAAACGCAAATCAGCGCCATAATAATTCTCATCAAGAGATTTATGAAATTTTGAATCATCCTTCACGGATTCGGCAAAAGAATAAAAAAGATCTTTATAACGGCAACGATTTAAATTTCCACTGACTGAATGATCGATGTCGCGATATACACAGAAAATAAAAAATGCTGTACGGTTCAGCTCATCTAACTGTGCGAAAACAATATCGTATAGCATTCGTTTTCCACTATAGTAAGAAACACTAATGTGCATTTCATCAGCAAAATGAAAAAGCTCTGGATTAGGAATCCTATCATGATCGACATATCTGGAAATCAAAGCGGATGCATCATAAAAAGACAAAACAGCTGGAACAGAATTACCGTGATCTAGCGCGAGATCATAGAGATAATCTAGTTGAGCTGTGCTTGGAGAAGATGGAATTTCACGGGAATAGGTTATGGGCTGTTCATATCCTAATTTAATAATACTGTATAATACATCTTCATCTTTGAAAATCCGGATATGGCGTTTAGTGCGCATTCTTCCGGTTTTGGTAAACTTCCCAGAAAAGGTATAATCGGAGTAGTTAAGATTGCAGTCAGATAAATCGGAATAAAGCTGAGGATAAGAATCGTAATAATCGTTATCGTCATCAAATTTATTTGGTGATGATTTAGAATAAGAAACGGTTTTTTGGGAACTGGATGAAGAGAAAAAAGTGTTGAATAGAGAAGAAAAGAACCCCATAAAAACATCCCTTCCAATTTAATCTGGCTTACTTATGGGCCGTGGGCTGGCCCACGATGTCGTAGATGTCACGCCCGGCAAGCGCCTCAAAATGCGCCTTGATGGCGAGGTTGATGTCCCACTTGTTCTGCGGATAATCGCCATAGCGGCGACGGACATCCTCCATCCGCTCGATGATGTCCATTACGCCGTCAGCTCCGGCCAGCGAGTCGCAAAGCTGAATCAGGCGGTCGTATTCGTCGTAGACCATTGTTGCAAGGAGGTTTTCAATGAGCGCCGTTTCTTCGGGGCTGGTGTCTCGATTGCCGACGTAATCCTCCAGCGACTGGTTGTTGAAGGAGTGGCTCAGGCAGACCCGAGCCACCTCGTCGTACCCCAGCGAGAGCATATAGCGGCAGCCGTCCACGACGTGGCCGAGATGCCGCTTACCGTACCGGCGCCCGATGTCGTGGAGGAGGCCCAACACATAGGCCTTGTCCGCGTCCAGTCCGCAGGCGGCGGCGATGGCCTCGGCGCAGTGGGCTGCTGTGCGGCTGTGGTCGCCCCACGGGCCGGGGTTGTGCGGCTCGGCCTCTGTCAAAAGGGCCTCGGCGGTCTTGCGGTCAGGATACATCAGAATGCTTCCTTATAGTGCGTTGATGTCGGCCTGTAGTTTCTCGTAGAATTTCCCCAGATGGAGACCGTCGATGAAGCGGTGATTGACCTCCACCGACATCCCCAATTTCTTGCGGCCATTTTCCTCGCCATATCTGCCCCATGTGATGCGGGGGATGTTGTCGTCCCGGTCAAAATCCCGCTCGTTGGTGCAGCCGGTCAAATCAAACCACGGTGTGCAGGAGATATAGATGAGGTTGTCGTTCTCTTCGTCCTGGTCAAGAAGGGTCTTCTGGGCAGCGCTTCTCGCCTGTGCGGAGGCACAGAACTCCGCAATGCCACCGACTTTTGGCAGGGTGACGATGTGAAACTGCTCACTGCCGGGTTTCAGGTCGGTCAGACTGGGAATGCGCTCATCCAGCAGCCACACCTCGCCGTCCCGGATGGCGTAGCGGAAATTCTTCACACTGTTCACGGCGTCCGTCACGAGATACCCCATCGCGTAATAAAACGACAAATGCCGCTCCTTGACATAGCGGTAAAGGTTTGTTGCATCCACCCGGAAGGTGACGCTGTAAAAAGGGTGGGAAACAGCGGAGAAAAACTCGAACAATTCAGCCCGCTCCCAGTGGGTCCTATCGACTTTTTCCATCTTACTTCTCCTCGGCGGGGGCCTGCTTATTTTTATCCAGCGCGTCGAACTGCTTTACGATCTGCGGTTCTTTCAGTTTGATGACCTTGCCGGAGAGGTAGTGGAGGGTATTTTCCTCAGGGATGTCGAGGAAGCTGATACGGACGGCGCAGAGGGCCTGCGTCTTGGTGCCGGTGCGCTCGTTCATCTTCCGGTTGCCGTATTTGATGTCGCCCAGCACCGGCTTGCCCAGATAGGCCAGATGGGCACGGATCTGATGGGTGCGGCCGGTGATGAGGCCGATGCGGCAGAGGGCGAAGGGGCCTGCCGTCCGCAGCACATCCACATCGGTGATGATCTGCTTGCGGCGCTCGTCCTGTGACTGGTGGGCGTGGATGCTCACCTTGTTGTTCTTTTCGTCGTGCTCCCACCACGCGGTGAATCGTCCGCTTTGGGGGATGCCCACGGTAATGGTGTAATACTCTTTTTTGAGCAGGTCGGTGCGGATGATCTCGTTCATGTCCCGGAGGGCGGCGTAGCTCTTGGCCGCGATGACGAGGCCCTCGGTGCCCCGGTCGAGGCGGTTGCAGATGCCGGGCTTGAAGCGGTTCTCGCCCTGCGGGTCGTACTCGCCTTTTTGGGCCAGATACTGGGTAAATGCGTCCACGAGATTCGCGTCGCCGGTGCGGTCGCTGTGGCAGAGCAGGTGGGTGGGCTTGTAGAGGACGGCGATGTTCTCATCCTCGTAGATGACCGTCACCTTGGGCTGGTTCTGCTGTTTCTTGGGGACAGGTTTATGGGCAGGCTTTGCACCCTCCGGCGGGAAGAACTCGTCGTTGATGTACAGCTCGATGAGGTCGCCGGCCTTGATACGGTCTTCGGGCGCACCCTTTTTGCCGTTGACCTTGATGCGCTTGTTGCGGAAGCTCTTGTATAAGAGGCTGGTAGGGAAGTCGCGGGTCACGCTCTGGACAAAGCGGGAGAGGCGGACGCCCTCGTCGTTGGCGGTGGCAGTGTATTGTTTCATAAAAGCATATCCTTTTTTGTTTTCTGAAAAGATGTCGTTTGTCTTTTTGCCGAAGCCCCCCTACAAGGGAAGCTGGAGAGGAGCCTGCGATGAGACTGAGAGGGCTGCTTCTACCTTATAATAATCTACTCTCCCCATGAAGTCAACGCAGAATATTTTCGGTCGGCTCTTGTCTTTTGCTGAAAATGGGGTACTATAAAAGAAACGACTGCAATGCAAAGGAGCACAGCTATGGCGGGACAGAACATAAGCCACGAGGGACACCGACAGCGGATGCGCACCCGGGTGGAACAGTACGGGCTGGAAAGCCTCGCACCCCACGAAGTGCTGGAATACCTGCTCTACATCACCAACGCCCGCCGGGACACCAACGGCATCGCCCACGCACTGCTGGAACGGTTTGGCAGCTTTACCGGGGTGCTGGAGGCCAGCGAAGAAGAGCTGTGCAGTGTGGCGGGCATCGGCCCGGCCAGCGCCCGGATGCTGCATCTCCTGCCCGAGGTGAGCCGATACTATGAGCACGACCGCACCAGTGCCGAGGGTGCGCTGACGACCACCGAGCGGCTGGTGACTTACCTGAAGCCCCGCTTCGCCGGGGCAAGGCAGGAGAGGGTCCTGCTCCTCTCGCTGGACAGCCGCAGCCGGGTAAAGGGAGTCTGCTGGCTGAAAGAAGGGAACAGCCGGATGGTGGGTCTGGAGGTGAAGGATGTTGTCTCGGCGGCGCTCCGAGGCGGGACGGAGAGTGTTGTGCTCTGCCATAATCACCCGAACGGTGTGCCGCTGCCCTCCCGGGAAGACCTTGCCGCCACAGAAAACATCGTCCGTGCGCTGGGGCTGGTGAAGATACGCCTGCGCGACCACATCATCATCGCGGAAAATGAGTATTTTTCCATGCGGGAATCCAACCGCCTGCCCTTCTACGACTTCGAGACCGGCACAATGTTACGCCCATATGGAAGAGAATGATTTACATTATAAAATAATTGTGGTATAATAACGCTACGACATACAACTAATCGTAGTTTCAAAAAGGAGGGCTTTTTGTGGCAGAGGAAAAATTCCATCTGGTGTCGTCCTACGCCCCCACGGGCGACCAGCCGCAGGCCATCGCCCGGCTGGTGGAAGGGGTAGAGCGGGGCGACCGCTGCCAGACCTTGCTGGGCGTCACCGGCAGCGGCAAGACCTTCACGATGGCGAACGTCATCGCCCAGTGCAACCGTCCCACGCTGGTGCTGGCCCATAATAAGACGCTGGCGGCCCAGCTCTGCACCGAGTTCCGTTCGTTCTTCCCGGACAATGCTGTGGAGTATTTCGTCTCCTACTACGACTACTACCAGCCGGAGGCCTATATCCCCAGCACCGACACCTATATCGAGAAGGACAGTGCCATCAACGACGAGATCGACCGTCTGCGCCACTCGGCCACGGCGGCGCTGTCGGAGCGGCGGGATGTCATCATCGTGGCGTCGGTGTCCTGCATCTACTCTCTGGGCGACCCTATTGATTACCGCAGCATGGTCATCAGCCTGCGGCCCGGGATGCAGATGGAGCGGGACGAGCTGTGCGAGAAACTGGTGACGCTGCAATATGAGCGGAACGACGTCAACTTTATCCGCAATAAATTCCGCGTCCATGGGGACATCGTGGACATCTATCTGGCCTATATGAGCGAGCTGGCCATCCGGGTGGAATTTTTCGGCGACGAGATCGACCGCATCACCGAATTCAACCCCCTCACCGGCGCAAAACAGAACGTGGTGAAGCACGTTGCCATCTTCCCGGCCAGCCACTATATCGTCAGCGCCGACAAAAAGGCTGCGGCCATCGAGAAGATCCGGGCAGAGTGCGACGCGCAGGTGAAGCAGTTCACCTCGGAGGGCAAGCTCATCGAGGCCCAGCGCATCCAGCAGCGGACGAACTACGACATCGAGATGCTCACCGAGGTGGGCATCTGCAAGGGCATTGAGAACTATTCCGCTGTCCTGTCGGGCCGCGCGCCGGGCAGTATGCCCACGACCCTGCTGGACTATTTCCCGGAGGATTTTCTGCTCTTCGTGGACGAGAGCCATGTCACCCTGCCGCAGGTGCGGGCCATGTACGGCGGGGACTATGCCCGCAAAAAGACGCTGGTGGAGTACGGCTTCCGCCTGCCGTCGGCCTTCGACAACCGCCCCCTCAAGTTTGAAGAGGTGGAATCCAAGCTCAACCAGATGATCTTCGTCTCGGCCACCCCCGGCGAGTACGAGCGCCAGAACAGCACGCAGGTGGCCCAGCAGGTCATCCGGCCGACCGGTCTGCTCGACCCGCTCATCTCGGTGCGCCCGGTGGAGGGGCAGGTGACAGACCTCTTGGGCGAGATCAATGCCCGCATCCAGCGGCATGAGCGCGTCCTTGTCACGACCCTGACCAAGAAGATGGCCGAGGACCTGACGGATTACTTCACCGAGCAGGGAATAAAGGTCAAGTATATGCATCACGAGGTGGACACCTTTGAGCGGATGGAGATCATCAAAGACCTCCGCCTCGGCACCATCGACGTGGTGGTGGGCATCAACCTGCTGCGTGAGGGCCTCGATCTGCCCGAGGTGAGCCTTGTGGCCATCCTCGACGCCGATAAAGAAGGCTTCCTCCGCAGTGAGACCAGCCTGATCCAGACCATCGGCCGTGCGGCCCGCAACGCAGAAGGTTTGGTCATCATGTACGCCGACGAGGTGACGGACAGCATGGACCGCGCCATCACTGAGACGGAGCGCCGCCGCGCCATCCAGACGGCCTACAACGCCGCGCACGGCATCGTGCCCAAGACCATCGTGAAGGCCATCCCGGACAGCATCGAGATCAGCGACAAGGCCGAGAACGCCAAGATGAACACCCGGCGGATGGGCAAGCTGGAGCGGGAAGCCGCCATTGACCGCCTGACCCGGGAGATGAAGGAGGCAGCAAAGCTGCTGGAATTTGAGCACGCGGCCTTCCTGCGCGACCAGATCGACCGGCTGCGCCGGGGCGAGAACCCCACCGTGGATTCCTCGGCGGAGACAGAGCGGAAGCAGAACCATGCACAGACACAAAGAAGAGGGAGAAAGTACCTTGGCAAACGATAAAATAGTCATAAAGGGTGCGCGGGAGCATAACCTGAAAAATGTAAATCTGACCCTCCCGAGGGAAAAGCTCATCGTCATGACCGGCCTGTCCGGCTCGGGCAAATCGAGCCTCGCCTTCGACACCATCTACGCCGACGGCCAGCGCCGCTATGTGGAGAGCCTGTCCAGCTATGCCCGGATGTTCCTTGGCCGGATGGACAAGCCCGATGTGGACGAGATCACCGGCCTGTCACCGGCCATTTCCATCGACCAGAAGACCACCAGCCACAACCCCCGTTCTACGGTGGGCACTGTGACCGAGATCTACGATTACCTGCGCCTTCTGTACGCCCGTGTGGGCGTGCCCCACTGTCCGGTCTGCGGGCGGGTCATCAGCCAGCAGACCGTGGACGAGATGGTGGACGCCGTCCTCAAGCTGGAAGAGGGGACGAAGTTTCAGATCCTTGCCCCCGTCGTCCGCCAGCGCAAGGGCACCCAGCAGAAAGAGCTGGAAGCCGCCCGCCGCGCTGGCTATGCCCGCGTGAAGATCGACGGCAACCTGTACGATCTCGACGAGGAGATCACGCTGGAAAAGAACATCAAGCACACCGTGGAGGTGGTGGTGGACCGCCTCGCCCTGCGCAAGGGCATCCGGGGCCGTCTGGCGGACTCGCTGGAGACCGCCCTTGCCCTCACCGGCGGCGTGGCCGAGGTGGATGTTATCGGCGGCGAGTGCATGACCTTCAGCCAGAATTTCGCCTGTCCGGAGCACGGCATCTCCATCAGCGACCTGTCGCCCCGTCTCTTCTCCTTCAACAACCCGCTGGGTGCCTGCGAAAAGTGCACCGGCCTCGGTACCTTTATGCGGGTTGACGAGGAGCGCATCCTGCCCAACCGGAATCTTTCCATCCGGGAAGGGGCCATCAAGGCCAGCGGCTGGTACTACGCCGAGGGCTCTGTGTCGGAGATGTACTATCTGGGTCTGGGAAAAAAGTACGGCTTCACGCTGGATACGCCGATCAAGGATATGAGCACTGAAGCCGTCAACGCCCTGCTCTACGGCACCAACGGCGAAAAGATCGAGATGCACCGCACCAACGAGTTCGGCAGCGGTGTCTACTACAACACCTTTGAGGGCATCGTCGAGAACCTTGAGCGCCGCTTCCGGGAGACCAACAGCGAGTGGATGAAGGAGGAGATCGGCAGCTTTATGTCAGGCGTCGAGTGCCCCGACTGCCACGGCAAACGCCTCAAGCCGGTGGTGCTGGCGGTGACCATCGGAGACAAGAACATCAGCGACTTCTGCGAGCTGTCCATCCGGGACGAGCTGAAGTTCATCGCCGACAATGAGCCGAAACTGACCGAAAAACAGAAGCAGATCGGCGGCCAGATCATGAAGGAAATCAAGAACCGCTTGCAGTTCTTGCAGAGCGTGGGACTCGACTACCTCACGCTGGCCCGGGCGGCAGGCACTCTGTCCGGCGGCGAGAGCCAGCGCATCCGCCTGACGACCCAGATCGGCAGTGCGCTCTCCGGCGTGCTCTATGTGTTGGATGAGCCGTCCATCGGCCTGCATCAGCGGGACAATGATAAGCTCATCGCTACGCTGAAAAATCTCCGCGACCTCGGCAACACGGTCATCGTGGTCGAGCACGATGAAGATACCATGCGCAGCGCGGACTATATCGTGGACGTCGGCCCCGGCGCAGGCGTCCATGGCGGTGAGATCGTGGCTGCCGGCTCGGTGAAGGACATCTGCAAGGCCAAGCGCAGCATTACCGGCGACTATCTATCAGGCCGCAAGCGCATCGAGGTGCCCCAGACCCGCCGCACCGGCAATGGCAATTTCCTCACGGTGAGGGGGGCACGGGAGAACAATCTGCGGAATATTGATGTGAAGTTCCCGCTGGGAGAGTTTATCTGCGTGACAGGCATCTCTGGCTCGGGCAAATCGAGCCTCATCAATGAGATCCTGTATAAGACGCTGGCCTGTGAGTTGAACGGCGCGCGTTCCCGCGCAGGCAGATGCGATGGGGTAGAGGGCCTCGAATTTGTGGATAAGGTCATCGGCATCGACCAGCAGCCCATCGGCCGGACACCCCGCTCCAACCCGGCCACCTATACCGGCGTCTTCAACGACATCCGCACCGTCTTTTCGCAGACACAGGACGCCAAGATGCGGGGCTATGGCCCGGGCCGGTTCAGCTTTAACGTCCGGGGAGGCCGCTGCGAGGCCTGCGAGGGCAACGGTATCCTCCAGATCGAGATGCACTTCCTGCCTGATGTCTACGTCCCCTGCGAGGTCTGCAAGGGTGCACGTTACAACCGGGAGACGCTGGAAGTCAAATATAAGGAAAAGACCATCTCCGACGTGCTGAACATGACGGTGGAGGAGGCAGTGGTCTTCTTCGCCAATCAGCCGAAGATCGCCCGCAAGCTGCAGACCCTGCTGGATGTGGGGCTGGGCTATGTCACACTGGGACAGAGCGCCACGACCCTTTCGGGCGGCGAAGCCCAGCGCGTCAAGCTGGCCAATGAGCTGGCCCGCCGCAGCACCGGCAAGACCGTGTATATTCTCGACGAGCCGACTACAGGCCTCCACATCGCGGATGTCCACCGCCTCATCGAGGTGCTGCAGAAACTGGTGGATGCGGGCAATACCGTCATCGTCATCGAACACAACCTCGACCTCATCAAGTGCGCCGACCACATCATCGACCTCGGTCCCGAGGGCGGAAGTGCCGGCGGACTCATCGTGGCGGAGGGAACACCCGAGCAGGTGGCAGAGGTACCGGAGAGCTTTACCGGCCAGTACCTCAAGCCGCTGCTGGACAAGGACGCCCGCCTCCGCGCAGAGGGAAAATAAGGATACAGAAGCAGACAGAGCCGCAGCCCCCGAAAGGACTGCGGCTCTGTTGTTTAAAAAGCTTCGGATAAAATAAAAAAGCTCCTCAATCGAGCCAACCCGAAGGTTGTTCGACTGAGAAGCAAATGGTCCGAGTGGCGAGAATCGAACTCACGGCCTCTTGAACCCCATTCAAGCGCGCTACCAAAACTGCGCTACACCCGGTCATCATCCGGTGCTTTTTTCTGTCGGAGCACCGGCGACATGAAATATTATACTCAGATATGACGTCCCTGTCAACGGTTTTTTGAGAATTTTTTGAATTTTTTCGAAAAAAGTATGATTTTCACGGTAATGCGTTGCTTTGCATCACGCGGGGCAGGGGGGATCAGAGCATCTTCAGTGTCAGAACTTCGCTGGTAAGCTCCTGCGCGGTGTTGGCCTGCTCGGGGGAGTCGAGGATGTACCGCAGCACCAGGACCTCGCCTACATAGAGGACGGCTACCTTGATGGGAATGCTGCCGGAGTCCAGCGGGCTTTCCTGTGCGCCGCAGCGAAGGACGACATCGGCCAGCGATGCGCCGGGGGAGTCCTCGTAATGGGTCAGAAGGATGATCTTCGCGCCGGCAGCTTTGGCCGTGCGGAGAGTCTCCATCATATCGCGGGTCGCACCCGAGTAGGAGACGAAGAGGACGACGTCGGCCTCGTTCATCAGGCTGGAGGTCAACAACTGCAGATGGCTGTCGCCGGAGGTGCGGAATTTGGTGGAGAGGCTGGCGAAGCGGGCGCAGATGTCGTTGGCCAGCAGCATACTGCCGCCCTGTCCGAAGCAGAAGACCTGCTTGGCCTCCCGGAGCATCCGTGCGGCCTCATCCACGGCCTCGGCAGAGAGGGCGTTCTGAGTGCCGTTGATGGCGGTAAAGAGACGGGCGCTGGCGTGTTCAAAGAGCGTCTCGGTGGAAGCCCCGGGCTGAAGCTCCCGCTGGCTGGACATGGTGCCGGTGGCATTGGCCTGCGCCAGCGCAATGCGCATCTCGTGGTAGCCGTCGAACCCGAGCGCCCGGCAGAACCGGAACACCGTGGCCTCGGCGACATTGCACTCCCGGGCCAGAGAGGAAATGGAAAGATACTGCGCCTCATCGGCGTGCTGTAAGAGGTAGTCGGCCACGGCATGGCCGGATCTCGTCAACTGGCCCTGCCGCTGCTGCAGCAGTTCCCAAAAATTCGTACCCATAACTTTGCTCCTTCGGTCAGGCGGGCCGCAATGCCCGCAGGCGTCTTACACCTTCTTATCCTTATCGCCCCGTCCGCCGCGCAGGGGAGGGGACGCCTATATAAAAAGTATAAAAGAATTTCAGCGGCTTGACAAGTGTACCTTTTACCATAATTCAGGCGCAGATGCTGTGCAGAGCATCCAAAAATTGAGGAAAAGTAGTACCCATTACTGAAAATAAATTTCAAAAACGAAAAATGATCGAGAAAATATTTTTCCTGTTGAAAATGACAAACTGCGCAGAGATGATTACAAAATGGCTACAACGACGTATAAAATTAGCGAAAATGGCCAAAAAATAGCTGGTATCCCAGATATTTGTGCGGAATAGACAAGAAAACTTTCTGAAAATTGTGTATGCAACCGATGGACAAAATGAAAGAGATTTTCTATAATAAGGCCAACAAGAGCGGTCTGGGATGAAGGGCCGCCGATATGATAGGTAAGGAGAACTCATTATGAAGAATGTTATCTCTCGTCGCTCCTTCTTGAAGGCCGTTGGCGCTTTGAGCGCAGCCGGTGCTCTGGCTGCCTGCGGCGGTAAGCCCGCTTCCACCAGCACTGCAGCTTCTGCCGCTGCTTCCACCGCAGCCTCCGGCGCAAGCATCAAGCTGTGGACATACCCCATCGGCGGCTGGGGCAAGGACGAGACCGTGCAGGAGCTGATCGCCAGCTTCAATGCAAAGTACCCTGACATCAAGGTGGCCGTCGAGTATCTGGACTATACCAACGGCGACGATCAGGTCAACACCGCCATCGAGGGCGGCAGCGCACCCGACCTCATCATGGAAGGACCCGAGCGTCTGGTGGCCAACTGGGGCGCGAAGGGCGTCATGGCCCCGCTGAACGACCTGTGGACCGATGATGCCAAGAAGGACATCTACGAGTCCGTCAACTCCGCCTGCCACAACGACAAGGGCGACTACTACGAGTACCCCCTGTGCATGACGGCACACTGCATGGCCGTCAACATGACCAAGGTCAAGGAAGTGGGCGCAGACAAGTACATCGACACCGATAAGCACACTTGGAGCACCGAGGGCTTCCTGAACACCGTTGACGCCCTGTACAAGGGCGGCTACGAGAACGTGGCGGCTGTCTACTGCGGCGGTCAGGGCGGCGATCAGGGAACCCGTGCGATCATCAACAATATGTACGGCGGCACCTTCACCGACGATGCACACACCAAGTACACCGCAGACTCCGCTGAGAACATCAAGGCCATCCAGACCCTGTACGACACCGACGGCATCAACTTCGACGCTTCCATCGCAGGCGGCGACGAGATCACCCTGTTCCGCAACGGCACTTTGCAGATGGCTTTCTGCTGGAACATCGCGCAGCAGCTGAACAGCGACAACAACGACGCCGGCCTGACCAACGACGGCGACGAGATCATGCCGATGGCATTCCCCACTGCAAGCGGCGACCCGAAGCTCTGCGGCGGCATCTGGGGCTTCGGCATCTTCGACAACGGCGACGAGGCAAAGGTCAAGGCAGCAAAGACCTTTATCGAGTTCATCGCAGCGGACCCCGATCAGGTCAAGAACAGCGTCCTGGCTTCTACCTACTTCCCGGTCCGTGCCAGCGTGGGCGACATCTACGCCGACAACGCCATCATGAGCGAGTACACCAAGTTCATGTCCTATCTGGGTGACTATTACCAGATCACTCCGGGCTGGGCAACGGCTCGCACCGAGTGGTGGAATATGCTCCAGCGCGTGGGCACCGGTGAGGACGTTGCAACTGCTGTTGCCACCTTCGTCGAGAACGCCAACGCAGCCGCAGCGGCCGAAGCATAAGCGTCCCGCCTGAGGGCAAATCAGGAAATGCGTGCCCCTCCCTCGAACATCCCGGCGAGGGAGGGGTATTTTTGGGTAAGACACCGCACCCCATCAGAACGAAAGGTTTGGTGATTTCTTTGGCTGCAAAGACAGCAAGGGTCAAAGAGCCGAAGCGCAGCAGCGCCTTGGTTCGGCAGGAGACCATCGCTTCCTATCTGTTTCTCCTGCCCAGTCTCATCTTCTTCCTCGGCTTTGTCATCTACCCTATGATCCTCTGCGTGGTCACGAGCTTTTTTGACTCGACCATGAACCGCGCGGACATATTCGTGGGTCTTGCGAACTATAAAGAGCTGTTCGCTGACCCTATCTTCCGCGGTGCGCTGAAGAACACCTTCATCATCGTGGTCGTCTCGGTGCCTGTGACCTGCGCGTTCTCGCTGTGGATCAGCTCAGCCATCGTTGACCTGCCTGAGTGGGCGACGAGCCTCTTCCGCTGCGTGTTCTACCTGCCGGTCGTCACCGGCTCGGTGGCCGTCACCGTCGTGTGGAAGTGGATGTACAACAACTACTACGGCATCTTCAACTATCTGGGCAAGGCCGTGGGACTCATCGACAAGAACATCAACTGGCTGGGCGATGAAAAGTATGCACTGGGCTGCATCATCCTCATCCTGCTCACCACCTCCGTCGGCCAGCCCATCGTGCTGTATGTTTCTGCGCTGGGCAATGTGGATCAATCCATCGTGGAAGCCGCTGAGGTGGACGGCGCAACGGATTTCCAGTGCTTCTGGAAGATCAAGTGGCCCGCCATTATGCCCACCACCCTGTACATTCTGGTCATCACCACCATCAACTCCTTCCAGTGCTTCGCGCTGATCCAGCTGCTGACCTCCGGCGGCCCCAACCACAGCACCGATACCATCATGTACTATATCTACTACACCGCGTTCAAGCTCTACCGCTATGGTTACGGCAACGCAATGGGCGTTGTGCTGGCCGTTATCATCGCCATCCTGTCGGCTGTCCAGTTCAAGCTTGGCAGTCAGGATAATTAAAGGAGGTGCCGGGCAATGACTGCAACTGCAAAAAAACAGAAACCGCTGAAGCGTCACCCCAGCAAGCTGAAAAAGATGAGCGCCTACATGATCCTGACCCTCATCCTCATCAGCATCATGGCCGTGCTGTTCGCCTTCCCGCTGTACTGGATCATCACCGGCTCCTTCAAGACCGGCGCGGCTATAAACTCTACCACCCCTGAGTGGTGGCCCAGTCAGTGGGTGCTGACCAACTACCAGAAGCTTTTCGCCGGCAAGAGCGCACCCCTGTGGCAGCTGGCGGTTCCGTTCAGCGGCTCGTTCAGCGCGGACGGCGAACCCATCTATTTCTCCATCGGCCCTACGGCCCCGGCAGCCCTGCGCTGGATGATCAACACGGTGTTCATGGCTGTCATGTCCATGATCCTCACCTGCATCACCGCAGCAATGGCAGGCTATGCGCTGGCCAAAAAGCGCTTCGTCGGCCGTAAACTGCTCTTTACCCTCATCGTCTGCGCGATGGCCCTGCCCAAGCAGGTCATCCTCATCCCGCTGCTGCGTGAGATGAGCTCGCTCAACCTCTACAACACCATCTGGGCCGTCATTTTCCCCATCGTGGGCTGGCCCTTCGGCGTCTTCCTGATGAAACAGTTCAGTGAGGGCATCCCCACCGAAATGCTGGAGGCGGCCCGCATCGACGGAGCCAGCGAGGCGCGCACCTTTATCAGCGTCGTGCTGCCGATGGTCAAGCCGGGCATCGGCGCACTGGCCATCTTCACCTTCATCAACAGCTGGAACGACTACTTCATGCAGCTCATCATGCTGTCCAGCACCAGCAACCTTACCATCTCGCTGGGCATCGCAAAGCTGCAGGCAGAGAACAGCACCGATTTCGGCCTCATCATGGCCGGTGCCGCGCTGGCCGCTGTGCCGATCATCATCATCTTCCTCATCTTCCAGAAGTATTTCACCAAGGGCATCGCAATGGGTGCGGTTAAAGGCTAAAGTTGCGACCGCGGCCAGCGGCCGAAACAGGGAGCAACTTTTGGCACCGCGGTCTGCAAGACGCGAGGCCCGCCCAAGGGCCGAAGCGGATGCAGGGCACCGCAAGAGGAAAGCCGCTTTGGAAGAGCATCGAGTTTGATTGAAATTATCAGAAAGGACATAGACAAATGAAAGACATCACCAAATATCAGGGCGTGATCCCGGCTTTCTACGCCTGCTATGACGCAGAGGGCAACATCTCCACCGAGGGCGTCAGGGCGCTGACCCGCCACCTCATCGCCAAGGGAGTCAAGGGCGTGTATGTGGGCGGCTCGTCGGGCGAGTGCATCTACCAGCACGTCGATGAGCGCAAGGCTGTCCTCGAGGCGGTCATGAGCGAAGCTAAGGGCAAACTGACCGTCATCGCACACGTCGGCTGCAACAACACCGCCGACAGCGTCGAGCTGGCCCGTCATGCCGAGAGCGTGGGTGTGGACGCCATCGCATCCATCCCGCCCATCTACTTTCACCTGCCGGAGTACGCCATCGCCAAGTATTGGAACGATATGTCCGCCGCAGCGCCCAACACCGAGTTCGTCATCTACAACATCCCACAGCTGGCCGGCACCGGCCTGACCATGAGCCTGCTGGGGGAGATGCTCAAGAACCCCAATGTCGTCGCGGTCAAAAACAGCTCGATGCCCACGCAGGACATCCAGATGTTCAAGGACGCCGGCGTCGCCGCCCGGGGCGAGGGCAGTTTCGTGGTCTTCAACGGCCCCGATGAGCAGTTCGTCTCCGGCCGCGTCATCGGCGCAGACGGCGGCATCGGCGGCACCTACGCCGTCATGCCCGAGCTGTATCTGGCTATGAACGACCACATCAACAAGGGTGAGATCAAGGAGGCACAGGCCATCCAGTACGACGCCGACCGCATCATCTATAAGATGTGCTCGGCCCACGGCAACCTCTACGCTGTGCAGAAAGAGATCCTGCGCCGGATGTACGGCCTTGAGCTGGGCGGCGTCCGTCAGCCGATGCCCGGCCTCATCCCAGAGGATGAAGCAGTCATCGCCGAGGCACAGGCCATGATCGAAGCCGCTATCGCAAAGCTCTGAAAAGCAAAAAAAGCGTCCCCCTCTCCGTCTTTTCATGAGGGGCGAGGGCAGACGCTCTTTGTGCTTGTGAAAAAAATCAGTTAGGAGAAAATCACCATGATCTGCGACGCACTGGAGAACCTGAACCGTTACCGGGGACTCCACAAGAATCTGGAAACTGCCATCGACTACCTCACCGCCTACTATGTAGCTCACGACCTGAGCGACCTTCCGCTGGGCCGCACCGAGGTGGACGGAGAAAATGTCTTCATCAACGTGATGGAGGCCGGGCTGAACCCCGACAGTGCCCGCCTCGAGTACCACAAAAAGTACGCCGACCTTCAGATCGACCTGACCGGCGGCGAGGGCTGGGGCTATACCAACCTGCCCGGCGAGGAAGCAGGGGAGTTTGCGGGAGACATCGGTTTCAGGACCAGTCCGGACGCCGTCAGCGGTGTGCTGGGCGAGGGACGGTTCGTTCTGTTCTTCCCCGGTGAGCTGCACAAGCCCGGCGTGGCACGCCCCGGCTGTGACCATGTGCGCAAAGCAGTCATCAAGATCAGGATGGAGGACTGATGGATATGGAAAAAGAAAAGCTGTTTGAGCAGATCAAGGGTGGGCTTATCGTCTCCTGTCAGGCCCTTGAGACGGAGCCTCTCTACACCAAAGAGGGCGGAGTCATGCCTCTGATGGCAAAGGCGGCCGCCATGAGTGGCGCTGTGGGCATCCGCGCCAACACCGTCCGGGACATCACCCAGATCAAGCAGGTGGTGGACCTGCCGGTCATCGGCATCATCAAAAAGGATTACCCCGGCACGCCGATGTACATCACTGTCACCATGAAGGAAGTGGACGAGCTGGCAGCCTGCGGCGTGGACATCCTCGCCGTGCAGGGCACGGGTGCGCTGCGCCCCGATGGCTCTACCTCGGCCCAGTTCATCCGTGCCATCAAGGAAAAATACCCCGACCAGCTGGTGATGGCCGACTGCGACAACTTCGAGAATGCCATGCTCTGCGCGGAAGCCGGGGCTGACTTTGTGGGCACGACCATGCGCGGCTATACGCCCGAGACCAAGGGCATCGACGACATTGATTTTGACTTTGTCCACAAGCTGGCCGCAGAGTGTCCGGCAAAGATCATCGCCGAGGGCCACATCCACTACCCAGAACAGGCCGTCAAGGCGCTGGAGGCCGGTGCGTTCGCCCTCGTCGTCGGCGGTGCCATCACCCGCCCGGCTGAGATCACGGCCCGCTTTACCGGGGCCATCAACGCCATGCAAAAATAAAAATGATACGGAGATACGACTATGAAACAGTATCTTGCCATCGACATCGGCGGCACCAGCGTCAAGCTTGGCATCGTAGATGAAGGGGGCTGCGTCCTTGCCAAGGCGGAGCAGAGCGTCTGTTTCGACTACTATGAGACACCCATCCTCACGACGGTGCTTTCGGCCTCCGAACAGTTTCTGAAGGAGCAGGACGTCAGGCCGCAGAGCCTTGCGGGCATCGGCGTCTCGGCCACGGGCCAGATCGACACCCACACGGGCACGGTCGTGGGCACTTGCGGCAGCCTGCCCAACTACATCGGAAGCCCCATCAAGGCCGAGCTGGAAGCAAAATTCGGCCTGCCCGTCACCGTCGCCAACGACGCCAACTGCATGACGCTGGGCGAAGTCTGGGTCGGCGGGGCGAAAGGCTATACGGACGTCATCGGTGTCACGCTGGGCACCGGTGTGGGCGGCGGCATCCTGACCGGCGGACGGCTGTTGGAAGGTGCCCGGGGCCTCGGCGGTGAGCTGGGCCATTACCGTACCCATGCGCTGGACGGCGTCCTCTGCACCTGCGGTGCATCGGGCTGCTGGGAGCGGTATGCCGCCACTACGGCCCTCGTGCGTGCTGCGCAGCCTCGCAATCATAAGTGGAGAGATGGCCGTGCCATCTTCGAATCGGCCCATGCGGGCGACCCCATCATCCTCACCCTTCTCGAGGACTGGACGGACGAGATCGCGCAGGGCCTTGCGGGATTGGTGCACATCTTCAACCCGCAGCTCATCCTCATCGGCGGCGGCGTCAGCGCTCAGCAGGAGCTGCTCATCGAACCCATCGCCAGAAAGGTGAGGGCTTCCATCATGCCTGCCTTTGCAGAGGGACTGGAGATCCGCGCCGCCCAGCTTCACAACGACGCCGGCATGGTGGGCGCAGTCTACTACTTCCGCCAGTCACGGGGTGAAAACTGAAAAGGGGGATGGAACGATGAAAAAGCATATCCTTTGTCTGGGCGACTCCAACACTCACGGCTATTGCGCCGACCCGGCGGACTGCGCCGACCACGGCATCCGCTTCAACGAGGATGAGCGCTGGACCTGTCGGCTGCAAACAGCGCTGGGCAGCGAGTATCTTGTGACGGAAGAGGGCCTTTCGGGCCGGACGACGGTTTTCGTGGACCCCATCCATGAGTCGATGGACGCTTTGAGCGTGGCCTATGCGCTCCTCAAGAGCCATGAGGTCATCGACCTGCTCATCATCATGCTGGGCACCAACGACGTCAAGGAGCGGTTCAACGCCAACGCCGCCTGCATCGGCGCAGGGATGGAGCGCCTCATCCTCAAGGCAAAGAGCGTGGACTGCTGGGGCACCAAAGCCCCCAACATCCTTGTCGTGGCTCCGCCCCGCATCGGCGACGGCTTCCACGACGCCGTCATGGGCGAGGGCTGCGTGGAGAAGTCGAAGGGCGTGGCAGAGCAGTTCCGCATCGTCGCCGAGCGGCAGGGCGTCCACTTCCTCGATGCTGCCGACTGCGCATTCAATCAGGTGGATTTCATGCACCTGACCCGTCACGGTCACGCACAGCTGGCCGAAAAGCTGGCGGCGCTTGTCCCGACGCTGGTGTAACGGTAGGAGAAAAAAGGCCGGAGTCCCGAGAGATCCTTGGGGCTTCGGCCTTTTTTGCGTCATATTTTCCTCATGTCCGCGCATAAAGTGTACCCAGAAACGGGAAGAGAGGGGAGAGCGTTTTGGCAAATCAGGAACGAATCGAGCAGGCGGCAGTCTGCCGCGAGATAGGGGCACGCACCGGCGGAGACATCCTCATCGGCGTGGTGGGGCCGGTGCGCACGGGCAAGAGCACCCTCATCAAGCAGTTTATGGAGAAGCTGGTGCTGCCTGCCATCGGGTCGGAGGACGCAAAGCTCCGTGCCCGCGATGAGCTGCCTCAGTCGGCGGCGGGGCGCACCATCATGACCACCGAGCCGAAGTTCATCCCGGAGTCGGCGGTGCCGCTGGCGCTGGAGGGCGGGGGAGAGTGCAGCATCCGGCTCATCGACTGTGTGGGCTATATGGTGGAGGGGGCGATGGGCCACGAGGAGAATGACAAGCCCCGGATGGTCAAAAGTCCGTGGTTCGACGAGGAGATCCCATTCGACCTCGCCGCCGAGACCGGCACCCGGAAGGTCATCCGGGACCACTCCACCATCGGCATCGTCGTCACCACCGACGGCACCATCAGCGAGATACCGCGGGAAAACTACGTCCCGGCGGAAAAACGGGTCATCGACGAGCTGGAAGCGCTGGGCAAGCCCTTTGTTATCCTGCTCAACAGCACCCATCCCGATGCCCCCGGGACAAAGGCGCTGGCGGCGGAGATGGAAGAAAGCTACGGCCGGACGGTGCTGCCTGTGAGCTGCCTCGACCTCGACGAAGAGCAGCTGGGGGAGATCCTGCGCCGGGTGCTTTACGAGTTCCCGGTGCGGGAGCTGGATTTTGCCCTGCCGCGCTGGGTGACGATGCTGGACAAAGGCCACTGGCTCCAGACTGAGGTGTACACAGCGGCCATGCAGCTCTCCGGGCAGATCGCGCGGATGAAGGACATCTCGGATTCTGGCCGGGCGGTGCTGGACTGCGAGGCGGTGGAGAACGCCGCCCTCAGCGGGATGGATCTTGCCGACGGCATCGTGCGCATCACGGTGCTGCTCAAGCCGGAGGTGTTCTACAGGGTGCTCAGCGAGCAGACGGGGCTTGAGATCGGCGACGAGGCCGGGCTGATGCCCTGCATCATCGAGCTGGCGAAAGCGAAGCGTGCCTATGAGAAGATACGCAGCGCGATGGAGCAGGTGGAGGCCACCGGCTATGGCATCGTGATGCCCTCCATCGATGAGCTGTCGCTGGAGCAGCCCGAGATCGTCCGGCAGGGCGGGCGGTATGGCGTCCGCCTTGAAGCCAGCGCACCGTCCATCCACATGATGAAGGCGATCATCCACACCGAGCTAAGCCCCATCGTGGGCACCGAGAAGCAGAGCGAAGACCTCGTGCAGAGCCTCTTGCAGGATTTCGAGGACGACCCCGTCCGCCTGTGGGAGTCGAACATCTTCGGAAAAAGCCTCCACGAGTTGGTCAACGACGGCTTGCAGAACAAGCTGCTCCATATGCCGCAGGAGGCCCGAAGCCGCCTGCAGGAGACGCTGGAGCGGGTCATCAACGAGGGCTGCACCGGGCTTATCTGCATCCTGCTGTAACAAAAACGGCCGCTGCACGTTGGTTTCGTGCAGCGGCCATTTCGGTCATTTCTCTTCTTCGGTGAGCTTCGTGATGAGCATCTGATAAATCTCGTTGCCCTTGAGGATGAACTGCTTTTTCACCAGCTCGGCGCTCAGCCGATCGGGCGTGCCGATGTCCAGACAGAACAGCTCGCTGTCCAGCGCCTTCACCTGACAGCGCACCGAACAGTGGCCGTCGGCTTTTTCGCGGATGCGGGCGCTGTACTCGGCCTCCTTGCGCGTCCACGTCTGGCTGCGCAGCACAGCGGCCACCGCCTTTTCCCGCACGCTGCGGGGCAGGTCGTAGGCCAGCTCCTGCGCCACTTTCCGGCCCTTGTCGGTGATGGTATACCGGTCGCCGTCCACCACCACGAGCTGCTGCTTGGCGATGTCGTCCAAGCAGGAGCCGATCTCAAAATAATTCACCAGAGCCTCTTCCATCAGGGCGTTTTCGATCTCCGCCCGGGTGATCGGCCCGGCATTCTTGACAAGATAACACAGCAGCAGTCGGATCTCGGTGCTGTTGGTCAGCCCACCGGGACGAACACCGGCGGTAAAAGCATCGTTGGCAGCCATTGTTATTCCCATCTCCCGTGTTCTATAGTATATCTATAGTATAAAGGGTTTCAGGCCGGATTGCAAGCCATGTCCGCAAAATCGGTCTCGATGCGCTTGCGGCTCTCGGGGGTGGAGTAGAGCCAGTGGTCGAGATGCCCTTCGGTGATGAAGTACCGCAGCTCGAAGCGGTGGCTCTGGCTGAGGGCATGATTGACGATGACCAGCTTGATCTTCATCTTCTCGGGCAGGATGTTTTTGATGTAGACGCTCACGGCCTGCCCGGGATGCAGGTCGGGGCAGCTCTCGGCGAGGCCCGCGAGGTTGGGCGCGATCTCGACGAAGGTGCCGTATTCCTCCACGCTTCGCACGATGCCCACCACCGTCTCGCCCACCGTAAAGGCGGCGGCGTTCTCGGCCCATGTGCCCAGAAGCTCCCGGATGGTCAGCACGAACCGCCCTTGCGCGTCCCGGCTCTTGATGGCGCAGAGGATCTGCTGCCCCACGCTGACCCGGTCGGCGGGGGAGGAGATGCGGCTCACCGACATACAATCGATGGGTAGAAGAGCGCTGATGCCGCAGCCCACATCACAGAACGCGCCGAAAGGCTCGATGTGGGTCACGACGCAGGGCAGGATGTCGCCGGGCTGAAGCTGGTCGAGGTATTCGGCCTTGCACATCCGCTGGGCCTCGGCCCGGGAGAGCCGGTAGAAGGGCTGTCCGTTTTCGTCGGTGTCGATGCCCTCAATGACGAAGCAGGTGGGGCGACCCACCCGCGTCAGCACGGCGATGTCCCGCACGCTGCCGGTGTCGGCCCCGTCGGCGCACTGTCCGAAGGGCATCACGGCCCGGCAGCCGCCCAGCTCGAACCGAAGCTGACGCTGGGTGTCGAAGGCCAGAGCGGTGCTCTGCAAAATTTCGCGGCTGGTCATCGCGGCCCGCAGCTCGGCGGCGCTCAGGCGGGAAGCATTGCGGTAGTTGTTTTCAGTACGAAACGCTTGCATCATCTTTCATTCCTCTTTCTCTGATTTTTTGGGTTGCAGCGCAGGGTGTGCTGCATGGTTAAACCATATGCGGCTGCATTTGCATTTTATACGAGTTTGGATTATACTATAGGTGTGTGTCATGCATTGGGCACACGGCCTGTGCCATCTATGGACAGACAGAAGGGAGCCAATATGGATATTGCAGTCGGCGATACCATCCTCACCCGCAAGCAGCACCCCTGCGGAGCGTCCAGCTTCGAGGTGCTGCGGGTGGGCATGGATTTCAAGATCCGCTGCACGGGCTGCGGCCGCGAGGTCATGCTGCCCCGGGCAAAGATCGAGAAGAACATCAAAAAAGTCATCCGGCCGGGTCAGGAATAGCCCGGCGGCACAGCACATTCAGAAACTGTTTTGTAAGGAGAACTGCCTGATATGCCGAATCTGACTTCCCAAATGGAGGCCGTCTGCCGTCGGTTCGAAGAACTTTCCGTCCGTCTCAATCAGCCCGAAACTGCTGCCGACCCGGCGCAGTTCCGCCGCCTGATGCAGGAGTACCACGAGGCAGAGCCGGTGGTGGAAGCCTACCGCGCCCTTGCCACTGCGCAGGATCATCTTGCACAGGCGAAAGCCCTGCTGGAAGGGGAGGAACCCCTTGATGCGGACTTTAAGGCTATGATACAGCAGGAGATCAGCGAAAAGAGTCAGGATGTGGCAGAGCTGGAAAATAATCTCAAAATTCTGCTGCTGCCGAAGGATGCAAACGACGAAAAAAGCGTCATCATGGAGATACGCGCCGGTGCCGGCGGCGAGGAAGCTGCGCTGTTTGCCCACAGCCTCGTGCGGATGTACACGATGTACGTTCAGGGGCGGGGCTGGGAGATGGAGCTGCTGAACCTCAATGAGACCGAGCTTGGCGGCACGAAGGAAGCCGTCTTCGCAGTCAATGGCCGGGGCGCGTACAACCGTCTCAAGTACGAGAGCGGCGTCCACCGGGTGCAGCGCGTCCCCGAGACGGAGACGCAGGGCCGCATCCACACCTCGACAGCTACGGTGGCCGTGATGCCGCAGGCCGAGGAGGTGGACTTTGCGCTGGACATGAAAGACCTGCGCATCGACACCTTCCGCTCCTCGGGCGCAGGCGGACAGCACATCAACAAGACGTCCAGCGCCATCCGCGTCACCCACATCCCCACCGGGACGGTGGTCGAGTGCCAGAACGAGCGCAGCCAGTTCCAGAACAAGGACAAGGCTCTGGAGATCCTGCGCAGCCGACTGCTGGCCCAGAAACAGAAGGAGCAGCAGGATGCCATCAACGCCGACCGCGCCGGTCAGGTGGGAACAGGGGACCGCAGCGAGAAGATACGTACCTATAACTTCCCGCAGGATCGCTGTACCGACCACCGCATCGGCCTGACGGTGCATAACCTCGCTAAGATCATGGACGGCAATCTGGACGAGATCATCGACGCCCTCGCCACCCGTGAGCAGGCCGAGAAATTACAAAAACTGAACGCATAAACCTGCGCATATTGCGCATGAACATCTGTAAAGCTTGATTACTTTACATCAGAAAAGAGCGACGATTCGTATGAATATCAAAACTGAAGTCCGCCCGGCGGACGCGGAGGGCATTGCCCGCGCCGCCGAGCTTCTGCGGCGGGGCGAGCTGGTGGCTCTGCCCACCGAGACGGTCTATGGCATCGCGGCCGACGCCCGCAACGGCGAGGCCGTGAGCAAGATCTTCGTGGCGAAGGGGCGTCCGCAGGACAATCCCCTCATCGTCCATGTCACCGGCCCCGAGATGCTGCACGGCCTCGTCAGCGAGGTGCCCGAGCGCGCCCAGCTGCTGATGGCTGCGTTCTGCCCCGGGCCGCTGACCATCATCATGCCCCGCGGCCCCGAGGTGGCAGCGGAGTGCTGCGCGGGTCTGGATACCGTGGGCATCCGGATGCCCAGCCATCCGGTGGCCCGGGCCGTCATCGAGGCCAGCGGCTGTGCCTTTGCAGCCCCGTCGGCTAACCTGTCCGGCAAGCCCAGCCCCACCAATGCGCAGGATGTCTTTACCGATATGGATGGCCGCCTGCCCCTCATCCTCGACGGCGGCGAGTGCGACTGGGGCGTGGAGTCCACCGTCGTGTCGGTGGTGGGTGAGAAGCCCACCCTCTTCCGCCCCGGACACATCACGCTGGAGGATCTCGAGCGTGCGCTGGGCGAGGAGGTGGAAGTCTCCAAAGCCATCCTCGAAAAGCTGCCGGAGGGTGCGGTCGTCCGCAGCCCCGGCATGAAGTATAAACATTATGCCCCCAAGGCCGATGTTACCCTGCTGGACGGCACCTTCGAGCAGTTCAAGGCCTATGTGGACGCCCACGCCGCCGAGAGGCCCAGCTGCCTCTGCTTCACCGGTGAGGCCGAAAAGCTGGGGGTCCCCTGCGTGGAGTATGGCCGGGAGGGGGACGGTGCCGATCAGGCCAGACACATCTTCCGCTCTCTGCGTGCGCTGGATGAGCAGGGGGATGCCGTAGTCTACGCCCGCTGCCCTCGGAAGGACGGCCTGTCGATGGCGGTCTATAACCGTCTTATCCGTGCGGCCGCGTTCCGGGTGATCGAGCTATGATGACGCTGGGCATCACCGGCCGCAGCGGCTGCGGCAAATCCACCGTCACCGCGGTTTTTGCGGCCCGGGACATCCCGCTGGCAGACGCCGACCAGCTCTCCCGCGAGATCCTGCTTCCCGGCTCTCCGCTGCTGCCCCAGCTGGCGGAGCGCTTCGGGGCGGATATTATAAGGGCAGACGGCACCCTCGACCGCCGCCTGCTGGCCGACCGCGCCTTTGCGACCCCCGAGGGGAAGGCGGCGCTGGACGCGCTGACCCACCCGGAGATCGTCCGCCGCATCCGTGCCGCAAAACAGGCCGCTCTTCGTGCCGGTGCGAAGCTCTTCGTGCTGGACGGTGCGGTCATCGTCGGCACGGCGGCAGAAGCGGAGTGCGATAAGCTCTGTGTGGTCACGGCTCCTTTTGAGGTCAGTGTGGAGCGCATCGCTGCCCGGGACGGTATCTCGCCCGAGATGGCCGCCCGCCGTCTCAACGCCCAGACGCCGGAGGCGGTTCTGACCGCTCGAGCGGACTACATCCTCCCCAATACCTCCACCCGCGAGGCGCTGGCGAAGGCGGCGAACGAGCTGTGTGATACGCTCATCGGGGAGGGGTGCCGCACTTGAAAAAGCTGTTCCGACTGCTGTGCAGGCTGGTGGTGCTGGCCTGCATCGCGGCAGTGATACTGGTGACGCTGCCGCCCCTCGCCCGGAAGGCCGACCAGCTGCTCTACCCCCGCAAATACAGCCAGCAGGTGGAGCAGTGGGCCGCCGAATACGGCCTCGACCCGCTGCTGGTCTATGCGTTTATCCGCACCGAGAGCGGCTTCGACCCTGCTGCTACTTCCAGCGTCGATGCCCGGGGGCTGATGCAGATGACGGAGGAGACCTTCATCTGGCTGCGCAGCAAGATCGCGCCCGACGAGGGCCTGACCTTCGATGACCTCTACGACCCTGCGGTCAGCATCCGTTTCGGCTGCTACTACCTTCATCTCTGCATGGAACGGTACGGCGGCGATGTGGCCACGGCCGCAGCCGCCTACCACAGCGGGTGGGGGACGGTGGATAATCTGCTGCGGATGGAGGAGCATTCCTCGGACGGGCAGACGCTGAAGGGCTTTCCGTACAATCAGATGCACCACTACGTCGAAAAGATCACCGCCGGTTACGCCGCCTATACCCGGCTCTACGGCGGCTGATGTACTACAAACGAAGAAAACCGGAGAGGATAAGCCCTCGCTGGTTTTTGATAAATCAAAGTGTAAGAAAACAGAAAGGCAGGAGAGATCCTATGGCAGAAAAAACTCCGAACCAGCAGCTGGCTGAAAAGCTGCTGTTTAAGCCCGCTTACGCCGGTGACAAGTCCGCCGCCGTCAAGCAGGAGGCCCACGCATTCGCTGAGGGCTACAAGAAATTCCTTGATGCCGGCAAGACCGAGCGTGAGGTAGCCGCCGAGAGCGAGCGGATGCTGAAGGACGCTGGCTACCAGCAGTTCGACCCGAAGAAGACCTACGCCCCCGGCGACAAGGTCTACTTCAGCCAGCTGGGCAAGGCCATCGTGGCTTCCACCATCGGCACCCGCAGCTTCGAGGACGGCTTCCATCTGGTCATCGCTCACACCGACAGCCCCCGTCTGGACCTGCGCCCGACCCCGCTGTACGAGTCCGACCACTTCAGCTACTTCAAGACCCACTACTACGGCGGCATCCGCAAGTATCAGTGGGGTACTATGCCGCTGGCCATCCACGGCGTGTTCTCCCGCGCTGACGGCACCACCGTCTCTGTGAACGTGGGCGAGGACGAGAATGATCCCGTCTTCTGCATCACCGACCTGCTGCCCCATCTGAGCGCTGAGCAGAGCGAGCGCAAGCTGAGCGACGGCATCAAGGCAGAGGAACTGAACATCCTCATTGGTTCCGATGCTGTTGAGGATGAGGATGTGAAGGAAGCGGTCAAGCTGAACACCATGATCCTCCTCAACGAGAAGTACGGCATCACCGAAAAGGACTTCGCCCGCGCCGAGATCGAGATCGTCCCCGCTTATAAGTCCCGCGACGTCGGCTTCGACCGCTCCATGATCGGCGGCTACGGCCACGACGACCGCGTCGATGCATATCCCGCTCTGATGGCCGAGATCGCCACCAAGAATCCCGCCTTCACCACCGTCTGCGTCCTGACCGATAAGGAAGAGATCGGCTCCGACGGCGTCACCGGTATGCAGAGCATGTACGTCTTCCACTTCATGCAGGAGCTGTGCCGCACCGCCGGTCAGGATGACATCATTGCATTCCGCAACAGTGTCTGCCTGTCCGCCGACGTCACCGCTGCTTACGACCCGAGCTGGGCCAGCGCTTTCGAGCCGATGAACGGCACCTACGCAGGCCGCGGCATCGCGCTGTTCAAGTACACCGGCAGCCGCGGCAAGAGCGCTGCAAACGACGCTTCTGCCGAGCTGGTGGGCTATGTCACCCGCATGATGGACGCCGACGACGTTGCATGGCAGATCGGTGAGCTGGGCCGCCTCGATCTGGGCGGCGGCGGCACCATCGCAAAGTATGTTGCCAACCGCGGCATCCCCGTCATCGACATCGGTGTGCCTGTGCTGTCCATGCACTCTCCCTTCGAGGTCATCCACAAGACCGACCTGTACATGGCTTATCGTGCCTTCGTCCTGTTCAATCAGGCCGCTGAGTAAGCTGTTTCTACGCACCAAAGCCCCGGAAAGTCTGCCGTCTTGCAGGCCCTCCGGGGCTTTTTGCTATGTCGTGGGCAGGGGGACGGCCTGCTCTACCGTGAGGAAGGCGAAACCGTTGTCCTTATACCACTGGATGATGTCGGGCAGGGCTTCGGCTGTGGTGTGGGTGGTGGCCGAGTCGTGCATCAGCACGATGCACTGGGTCTGCTCGCCGGTCTCCCGCACGATATTGCGGAAGATGGTGCCTGCACTGGGCTTGCCGCCCACAGCGTCCTCGGCGCAGACGTTCCAGTCTACATAGGCGTATCCTTTTGCAGTGACTTCTTCTTTGAGCTGCTGCATCAGCCCGCGCCCGCCGTAGCGGCGGCTCACGGTGTTGGTACTGCCGCCGGGAAAGCGCAGGTACCGCAGGCCATCTGCCGAGAGGTAAGGGGAGAGCCGCTCTTTTAATAGGCTGATGTCCTTCCAGTAGGCGTCCGGGCTTTGGTAGATGTCGCTGTACTCGTGGGAGGCGGAGTGGAGCGCGATCTGATGCCCGGCGGCAGCAGCTTCCGACACGAGAGGCAGGTACTTGTCGTTGTGTCCGGTGGCGACCACGAAGAAGGTGGCTTTGACGCCGGCGCGGTTCAGTGCGGCCAGAACGTCCGGCGTTGTCTTGCTGGGGCCGTCGTCAAAGGTCAGACAGACCCATTTGTCCGGCAGCGGCTCAGGCTCGGGCGGCGTCTGTACCGACGATGCGGGGACAGGAGAGACGAAGCTTTCGTCCGGCAGCGGGGTCAGGTCGCTCTCCCGACAGCCTACGACTGGCTCTGCGCCGCAGAATATCCCCAGCCCGAACCCTGCCGCCGCCCCGGCCGAGAGCAGCAGGAGGCTCACCAGCCAACGCGGTGCTTTGCCGAATTTAAAAAAAGTCATTCCGAAAAACCTCCTTGTTAAGTTATTTCTGCACGGAAACTCCATTTACAAGATATGAATGGCAAAAAAATCTATGAAAACGCTTGACATTGCAGGGGGAGTATGGTATTATACTTGAGCAGTCAGCGATACGGCTTGAACCTCAGAGCGGTTACAAAACGCAGATTGCATCAAAACTTCATATGCGAGGGTGGCGGAACTGGCAGACGCGCACGTTTGAGGTGCGTGTGGTTTATCCTTGGGGGTTCAAATCCCCTCCCTCGCACCAAAGTCGAAACCCGCATGGGCACTGGAAGATCAAGTGTTCATGTGGGTTTTTCGTTGTGTGAGAAACTTCAGGTCCGGTCGAAGGTGTGAAGGGGCGTTTCCTTGTTCTGCGGCAAAACTCCATAGAGTTGAAATGCGTTGGAAACATCCATCGCCGCAAAGGAGATGCGGACGTCAAGGTGAGGGAGAGGTGCCTTGACCCTGCTGTACGATTTCTGCTCGTCAGCACAAAAAAACCTCCTGCGCCGGAAAACCGGAGCAGGAGGCTTCATTTTGTTGTATGATGAGGGAACCGTAATTTCTGATTTCACACCCGATAATATAGCAATTCAACTTTTTAATGCAACAGCAACAGCGTTGAATTGCATATCGCAAATATGCTGTTTTCATGTTGCACTAATTTCTTGCCTTGCGATAAATGAAGAACGCTATCGAAAAATGGAACAGAGATGTGATGTTTCAGCCTGCCTGCTGGTGCTTATCCAGCCGCATCTTATCGGCGATCATGGCGATGAACTCACTGTTGGTGGGCTTGCCGCGCAGGTTGTGGATGGTGTAGCCGAAATAAGAGTTCAGGGTATCCACATCGCCCCGGTCCCATGCCACCTCGATGGCGTGGCGGATGGCGCGCTCCACCCGGCTGGCGGTGGTGTCGTTTTTCTTGGCAATCTCCGGGTAGAGGCGCTTGGTGACGGCGTTGATGTACTCCGGCTCATTCATGGTGAGCAGGATGGCATCCCGCAGGAACTGGTAGCCTTTGATGTGGGCGGGGACGCCGATCTGGTGCAGAATGTCGGTGACTTTCAGCTCGTCGCTGTCCACGCTGGCCGTGATGAGGCGCTTCTGGTGGCCGTGGGCGACTTTGAGCACCCGGCTGGCGAGGACATTTTCGTCGAAGGGCTTGACAAAGTAGTAGGCGAAGCCCTCGTCCAGCAGCTCCTGCACCATCTCTTCGCTCTGGAACGCGCCGGTGACAAAGAAGGTGGTGTGTGTCCCGCCAGCGGCGACATATTTCTGCTTGACGGCCAGCGCGTCCAGCCCGGGCATGAAGGCGTCCAGCAGAACGACCTGCGGCCGTACCGCAAGCATCTTCTGCAAGATCTGAAGCCCGTCCTTTTCCACGACGGTCACTTCCACGCCCTTTTGCTCCAGCGCATCCCGGCAGGCCGCCGTAACATCCGCACTGGTATCCGACATCAAAAATCTTACTTTATCCATCGTACTTTCCTCCAATGTGTGCAGTTCCCTTTACGCTCTATATTTTACCATAATTTACCATGGAATGCAACAGGAAATTTTTACAATTTCTGGGATTTTCATAAAAAATCTTCCGGCTCATTCCGTTCTCTGCATTTCAGCGGCGTTTTTTGCCTGTTCCAGCATGGTCTGGGCGAAAATGCCATAGCCCCGGGTGGGGTCGTTGACCAGAACATGGGTCACAGCGCCCACAAGACGTCCGTTCTGGAGGATGGGGCTGCCGCTCATGCCCTGTACGATGCCGCCGGTGGAGGACAGAAGGGTGGGGTCTGTTACCCGGATGACCAGATTCCGCCGGGGGTCAGCATCGCTGACCCGCTCGATCTGGATGCGATAGGTGCGGGGCGTGCCACCCTCGGTGGTGGCCCATATCTCGGCAGGGCCGGTGGCGACCTCCTGCGCGAAGGCAACCTCCCGCAGCTGGCCCGGAAAGTGGGTGCGGGTGGTGCCGTAGACGCCATTCTCACCGTTGATGCGGATGGTGCCGATGGCGTGGGCGCTCAGAAAATGCCCCTTCAGCTCGCCGGGGCTTCCGGCAGTGCCCACGCTGCATCCGGTGATCTCGCAGGGGACGATCTCGCCGCTGCGCAGGGCGACGCTTTCGCCGGTGTCGCTGTCGCTGATGGGGTGGCCCAACCCCGCAAAAACGCCAAGCTCTTCGTCCGCGAAGGTCAGGGTGCCCACCCCGGCAGAGGAGTCCCGCACCCACATCCCGGCCCGCCACTGTCCGGAGGCACTGTCCCACACCGGGGTCAGAGTGGTCAACTTCTGCTCGCCGCTGCGGATATATACGACCTCCACGGCCTGTCCCTCGGCGGCGTCCAGTGCTTCCTTTACAGCATCGTTGCTCTCGGTGCGGGTCTGCCCGATGCAGATGACCCGGTCGCCGAGACGCAGCCCCGCTGCCTTGGCAGGATTCGATGTGCCGCCGCTGGCCTGCCCGATCTCGGAGAACCCCACGATGAGTGCCCCTTCGGAGAACATCTTGACGCCGAAGGGGGTGCCGCAGACCGTCACCTTGGGCCGCTCTGCCACCACGGCCCGGATGGTCTTGATGGGGAACCAGCCGCCCAGCGTCAGGGTGGTCTGGTAGCTGCCCACGGCCCGGGTGCTGGCGACATTCTGGCTCCCATGGCCGCTCTGCGGCTCGACCCACTGGAAGCGGGGGAGCGATAGGGCCTGTCCCGGTTCCAGGTAGACCCGGTCCGGCAGGCTGCTGTACAGCCAGCCCAGAGCCGCAGCGAGGGCCAACAGCAGATACGCCGCCGCAAGCCCTGCCCGCTGCTGCCATGACCGGTGCTTTTTCTTCACGCCGAGGGCCTCCCTTGCTGTTTTTGGGGTTATTATGCGCCAAGAAAGAGAGAATTATCACCCGGCAGTTGACTTTTGCCGCGAATCTTGTTACTATAAATAAAGTTTCCGTGCGGGAGTGGCGGAATGGCAGACGCGCTGGTTTTAGGCACCAGTTCCAACGGAGTGAGGGTTCGACCCCCTTCTCCCGCATAAAAAATGGCCCCAAGCCCATGCTTGGGGTCATTTTTTATCTTGCGGAGAAGAGGGGGCGAACAGCACGGCTGCCCGCAGGCGGCAAGCAATCAGCCCGGCAATCTCGAGGAGAGTCTGCCAGTGCGGCTTGACGAACACCCACAGAATCCCTATACTATAAGGAGTAGAAGAAGCAAGAAATAAACAAGAGAAGGGACTGTGTAAATCCCCTTATGCTGAAAATCGCATTCTGTGACGACGAAACCGCAGAGATCGCGCAGCTGGAAGAGCTGCTGGAAGAATATGCCGCTGCCCGAGGGCAGGAATTTGTCCATACATCCTACCAAAGCTCGGTGGAGCTGATGGCAGACATCGAGAAGGGCGAACGCTTCGACATCATGCTGCTGGATATTCTGATGCCGGGCGAGAACGGGATGACGGCGGCCCGGGAGGTTCGGGAGCACGACACCAACGTAAAGATCATCTTCCTCACCGCAAGCCCGGAGTTTGCGGTGGAGTCCTATGCGGTGGATGCGTGGTATTACCAGCTCAAGCCCATCCGGCAGGAGGACTTTTTCCGCCTGATGGACTCAGCCTGCGCCGCCTGCAGCAAAGAGCAGACCCACAGCCTCATCCTCCGCAGTAAAAACGGCATCGTCCGAGTAGAGCTGGAAAAGCTGGTCTACTGCGAGGTGATGGGCAGGACGCTCACCTTCCACCTGAACAGCGGGGTCGTGCTGGAGAGCATGGGCCGGCTGGACGACCTCTGCAATCAGCTCGTGCCCTACCCGAACTTCCTCCGCCCCCACCGCTCCTTCCTCATCAATATGGAGTACATCGCCAACATCGCAGCCCGCTCCATCACGATGCAGGACGGGGCCGAGGTGCCGCTGCCCCACGGGAAGTATTCGGAAACGAAGGACCGCTACCTGAGCTATATTTTTGACAGAAAGAAGGCGGTCCTGTAATGAACGTGCTTACCGTGCCGAACGGCATCGTCGTGGCCCTGTTCGGCATCGTGCTCTCGGCATCCTTCTGCGACATCTGCTGGACGAAACGGAACCGCATCGTGCTGGCAGCCGGTACAGCCGCCATTCTCCTGCTGCAGGGGGCCATCACCTTCGGGGCAAGCTGGGATGCGATGCAGGAGCTGTATCCTTTTACGACCCATCTGCCCCTTGCCGCCGTCCTCGGCGTCCTCAGCGGAGATTGGCTCTGGCCCACCATCTCCGTTTTTGCAGCATACCTGTGCTGTCAGCTCCGGCGCTGGGCGGCGCTTCTGGTGGTCGCGCTGATGCCGACCCCCGCCGACTGGCTGCAGCCTGCCATTGAGATGCTGGTCACATTGCCGCTTCTGGCCGCCCTGCTGCGCTATGTCGCGCCGTCGGCCCGCAGCTTTGCCCATTATCCGCGCTCTATGCAGCTGCAGTTCGGCGTGGTGCCGCTGGCAGGCTACCTTTCTGACTATGTGACCCGTATCTATACGAGTCTCCTCGCCGACGGCAATCAGGCAGCGGTGGAGTTCATGTTCTTTGTGAGCAGCGTGATGTATATCGTTTTCATCTTCCGGTTCTCGGCGGAGGAGAGCGCCCGCGGCCAGCTCGAGCAGACCCGGAACAACCTCAAGCTGCAGGTCGGTCAGGCGGTGCGGGAGATCGAGGCCTTGCGCACCTCCCAGCAGCAGACCCGCGCCTACCGCCACGACCTGCGCCACCATCTGCAATACATCTCCGCCTGCATCGAGAACGGCAGGGGAGAGCAGGCGCAGGAGTACATCCAGAGCATCTGCTCCGAGATAGAGGCCAGCAAGGTGACGATCTACTGCGAGAACGAGGCTGCGAACCTCATCTTCTCGTCCTTTGCAGGCCGGTCGGAGAGCTGCGGTGTGCCGCTCAACATTCAGGCTCATATCCCGCAGCTTATCTCGGTGGCTGAGACAGATCTCTGCGTGCTGCTCTCCAATGCGCTGGAAAATGCGCTCCGGGCCTGCCGCAGGATGAAAGCGGAGAATGGCCCTGTATACATTGAAGTTACTGCCCGGGAAAAGAACGGGCATCTCTTTTTGCAGTTCGTCAATCCCTGTCCGGAGGGGATACAGTTTGAAAACGGCCTGCCGGTGACCAACGCCGAAGGACACGGCATCGGTGTGCGCAGCATCTGCGCTATCGTAGAAAAGTACAAGGGGCTTTCGGACTTTTCGGTGCAGGAGGGGCGCTTCATTCTCCGCGTTTCCCTGTGAACCGGGTCGATTGAGAGCAGTTTTGGGGCGAATCGTGTCAAACTGCCCGCCGCAGGGGCAGAAAAGAGTATACTGGAACCAGACAAAATGTGCTCTCCGAATATCGCACAAGGAGGAAAAGTTTTATGAAACGTATCACTTCTCTTGCACTCAGCGCGGCACTTTTGGCTTCGCTTTCGACACCGGTGCTGGCCGCGCCGGCCATCTCTGTGGATGCGGCCCCTACGGCAGCTGTGCTGGAAGAGGAAAACTCTTTGTGGGAGCTTCCGCAGGCAGACACGCCGGACATGAGCAACACGGTCTGGTCGTTTGCCGGCGGCTACATCGACGGCGGCGAGATGACTCAGGCCGAGATGGACGAGTCTCTGGCGGCATACGGCGGTACGCTGCAGTTCACCTTTGATGCCGCAGGCGGCGCAAAGATGATTCAGGGCGGCGGCACGCTGAACGGCACTTACCAGTATCTCGACGACGGCAGCGTGGGCGTCATCTTCGACTACAACGGCGAGGAGCTGCGCTACGCCTGCATCTTTACCTGGACGGACGAGGACGAGCTGCTCATGGTCGCCATCTCGGATGTGGAGGGTGCCGACGGCATTTACTTTGTCCAGTAAATTTGTTTCATCGTGTCTTTCGGATGCGATGCAAATAAGCCTTGTCCGGGTTTCCGGCTTCGTTGGCTGCTTTCAGCGGAAAGGCGGCTTGCCCTGCGGGAGCCGGGATGCCCACCCCGGACAAGGCTGGAGGAATCAGAGACAGGCCCGGCAAATGCTGCCGGGTCTGTTTTCTTATCGAAAAAGCTGGGGAGAGAAGGACTTTTCTGAAAAAAGGGAAGAAAATCTCAAATCACCTCTTGCATTTTTTTCGGAGAGTGCTATAATATTAAAGCAATCGTTTCCAAGGCCGCTCGAGGGGGTAGCCGATATTGAAGGTTGTGATGGGCACATACATTAAATATGGCCCCAATAAGTCAGAACCAGAAATGAGGTGAAAAGAATGAAACAGGGTATCCATCCGAACTACGTTGACTGCACCATCACCTGCGCTTGCGGCAACGTCATCAAGACTCGTTCCACCAAGCCCGAGATCCACGTCGAAGTTTGCTCCAAGTGCCATCCTTTCTACACTGGTAAGCAGAAGCTGGTTGACTCCGGCGGACGTGTTGAGCGCTTCAACAAGCGCTTCGGCCGTAAGTAATTGCATCGATTACTGGTCATCCAAGAGCGTCGTTCCCCTTGCGGGGAGCGGTGCTCTTTTTTTGCGTCCGGGCGCAGAAAATGCCGAAACAGCGCCAGAAAAGCAATATTTGGAAACACACACAGGTTTATCTTATTTCTGACACATTTTCGGGCTAGAATGATGCAGACATTCCCAATAACTTCTTGAAAAAAGGAGCGTTTTTTGTGATAGAAGTATCCCACCTTACGAAGCGCTACGGCAGCCGCCTCGCCGTGGACGATGTATCCTTTACGGTGGAGGATGGCGTCATCTACGGCCTGCTTGGCCCGAACGGCGCAGGCAAATCTACCATCATGAACATCCTCACCGGGTATCTCGCTGCCACCGAAGGGCAGGTGACGGTAGCGGGCCACCCGCTGCCCGAGGAAGCCGACGCCGCCAAGGCCTGCGTGGGCTACCTGCCGGAACAGCCGCCCCTCTACCCGGAGATGACGGTGGCCGAGTATCTCGACTTTGCCGCGGAGCTGAAGGGCGTGAAGAAGGCAGACCGCCCCGCACAGGTGCAGTCTGCCGCCCGCCGCACCGGGCTGGAAGACGTTCTGCCCCGACTCATCCGCAGCCTGTCGAAGGGCTACCGCCAGCGGGTAGGCGTGGCACAGGCGCTGCTGGGCAGCCCGAAGCTCATCATTCTGGACGAGCCGACGGTGGGCCTCGACCCGGCGCAGGTCATCGAGCTGCGCCGCCTCATCCGGGAGCTGGGCCGCACCCACACGGTCATCCTGTCCAGCCACATCCTCAGCGAAGTAAAGGCCGTCTGCGATAAGGCACTCATCCTGTCGCAGGGGCATCTGGCCGCTGTGGTGGACCTTACGGAAGAGCAGCGGGATCTGGAAGAGCTTTTCCTTGCGCTGACGGCTCCGGAAGCGGCTTCGGACAAAAAGGAGGACTGACGATGTTTGCCATCTACAAGCGGGAGCTGCGCAGCTTTTTCCACGGCATGATGGGCTATGTGCTCACAGCCTTTCTGCTGGCGGCCTCCGGCATCTATTTTCTGGCGCTGAACCTCGGCTACGGCCTGACGGATTTTGGCTATTATACGCTTTACCGCACCATTTTTATGCTTCTGCTCTATTTCCCGGTGCTGGCCATGCGCTCGCTGGCCGAGGAGCGCCGCGCCCGCACCGACCAGCTGCTCCTCACCAGCCCGGTGTCGGTGTGGGGCATCGTGGCGGGCAAGTATCTGGCTCTCTGCACCGTATTCGCGCTGCCCTGTCTGGCCGACGGCGTCATGATCGTGGTGCTCTGGCTGCTGGGCAGCACGGCCTCGGCCTGCGGCGCGAATTTTGCTGCGCTGCTGTGCTATTTTCTGCTGGGCTGTGCGGCCATCGCGGTCTGTGAGTTCTGCTCCGGCCTCACAGAGAACCAGATCATCGCGGCGGTCATGGGCTTTTCGGCCCTGCTGCTGGCCTATATGATGCCCAGCCTCCGCAGTATGTTCAACGCGGGCAGCGCGGTGGCACTGGTGGTCTTTACGGCCCTGTCGGCGGGGGCATCCCTTGCACTGGGTCTGCGCACCCGGAGCTTTACTCTGGGCTGCTTTGTGTTCGCGGCCCTCTGTGCCGGTCTGAGCGCGCTGTTCCTCCTGCGCAGCACATGGCTCACCGAGGCCTTCAGCGCCGTGCTGAGCGCCCTCTGCCTCTTTGCGCCCTTTGAAGAGTTCGTCAACAACAGCTTCTCCATCCCCACGCTGGTCTATTATCTGACGACGGCGGTGCTCTTCCTCTTCTTTACGGCGCAGGGCATCGAGAAGCGCCGCTGGAACTGAAAGGGGGACTGACCATGAAGAAATTCGAGAAAAAGAGCGCAGGCCCGCTGGAACGCCTCCGCCTGAAAAGCGGCATATACGCCGCCTCTTTCACCGTGCTGGCCATCCTGCTGGCTGTCCTGCTCAACCTCATCGTCCGGGCTGTCCCGGCGAAGTACACCGAGTTCGACCTTTCGGAGGCGGGGCTTTACTCCCTCAGCGACAGCTCCAAGGAGATCGCCCGGAGCCTTACGCAGGATGTGAACATCTATTATCTGGCCGAGACGGGCAGCGAGGACGCCATCCTCACAAAGCTGCTGGACCGCTACGCCTCCGAGAGCAGCCACATCCGGTGGGAGCGGAAAGACCCTGCTGTTTACCCGACCTTTGCAACCCAGTATGGCGTTCAGTCGGCGGAGAACGGCAGCCTCATCCTCGTCTCGGGGGAGAAGAGCGTCGTGCTGGAAGCATCGGACCTCTACGATTACGACTACTCCGACTACTACGCCACCGGCAGCTACAGCGTGACCTTCGGAGGCGAAAACAAGCTCACCGCTGCCATCTACCGCGTCACCAGCGGCGAGACGCTCCATGCCTACTACACCACCAACCACGGTGAGCAGGCCCTGACGGACACCCTCATCGACGCCTTGGAGGGCCAGAACCTCGCAGTCAGCCCCCTCGACCTGCTGACGGACGCCATCCCTGACGACTGCGACCTGCTCATCGTCAACACCCCGCAGCAGGACTTTGCAGCGGCGGGCAGTCTCGTGGATGAGATGTCGGCCCTCCGCGCCTATCTGAAAAGCGGCGGACGCCTGATGCTCACCACCGACAGCTACTACTCCACCCCAAACCTCGACGCCCTGATGGCCGAGTTCGGCCTGAGCCGGACGCCGGGCCTTGTGGTGGAGGGGGACAGCGGCCACTCCCTGAGCGGCTACCCCTACTATCTGCTGCCCGACTACGCCGAAGACACCGGGAGCGGCACACTGGACGGCATCGACACCAGCCGCCGGGTGCTGCTTCAGATGGCGCAGGGCATCACCCTCACCGAGACGGAGGGCGTCACCTCCGAGCCTCTGCTGGTCAGCTCGGAAAGCTCCTACAGCAAGACGGCAGGCTACGAGATGGCCACCGCCGGGCAGGAGGAGGGCGACCCCGACGGTCCCTTCACGCTGGCGGCTTACGCCTCCAACAACGCCACCGGCGCTGAGGTCATCTGGGTCAACTGCGGCAATATGGACAACGAGGCCGTCTACCAGACCGTCCCCGGCAACGTGACCTTCTTACAGGGCTGTGCGGCCGCTCTGGCCGGGCAGGAGGGGACGACCCTCGTGGAGTCCAAGGCGCTGGAGGCCGCGCCCATCACCATCCCGAACCACACCGCCGCCGCGCTGGGGCTGGTGTTCGTCCTCATCCTTCCGGCGGCTGTGCTGGCCGTGGGTGCAGTGGTCGTATTGCTGCGCCGCCGCAGATAAAGGGGGCAGGACGATGAAAGCAAAACAGCGCACCCTTGCGTTCCTGCTGGTGCTCGTCCTCGCCGCCGGGGCGGCGCTGGCCCTGCTGACCCACGCGAACCGGAAAGCCGAACAGGCCGCCAGTGAGGTCGAGGACGGGAGCATCCCCCTGCTGGACGTGACCGGAGACACGCTGGAACAGGTGGCAGTCCAGTATGAAGGAGAGACTCTGACCCTTCTGCCCGGCGATGGGTGGACGCTGGCCGAGGACCCGGACTACCATCTGGACGACTCTGCCTGCGACACCATCCGCACCGCGCTGGCAGACATGAGGGCAAAGCGCCAGCTCGAGGCACAGCCCGGTGAGGACTACGGCTTCGATGTGCCCCGGCTTGTCGTGAATGTGACGGCGGCGGGGGAGCGCACCACCCTCACGGTAGGGGCTGAGAACCCTGTCACCGGCGACGTCTACGTCCGCCGGAACGGTGAGGACACGGTCTACGCCGTGGACGCGGCCAAGTTCCGCTGCATGGAACAGACCAAAGCCGAGCTGTTCGGGGCGTTCAGCCCGGCGGGCATCACCGCCTCGGACATCGAGGCCCTGCGCTATACCCTCCAGAGCGGCGAGGTGGTCAGTCTGCAGGCGGTCTCTCAGCCCACCGGGGCCGACAGCACAGCCTATCAGACCGTCTGGCGGCTTACAGATGCGCCGGATGCTGCACTGGATGCCGACAAGACAGATGCCCTGCTGGCCGCGCTGGCCAGCTATGTCACCGGGCAGGACACCGCCGCAGACTCCTACGCCTGCGGCTTCGATGACCCGCTGGTGACGGCGGAGGTGACGACAGCAGACGGCACGGCTGTCCTGACCTACGCCATCGGCACCGACGGCTATTATATGAGGGTGTCGGGGGACGAATCGGTCTACACCGTGGACGGCCAGACCGTGGCGGCACTCTGTCAGACCGCAGAGCAGTTAAAATAGGCTTTTCCCGGGCAGCATCCCTGCCCGCTCAGGCGCCCGCGCGCCGGCTCTCCTTTTGGGAGAGCTTTTTTTGTTGCAGCGAGAGATGGATGGATGCAGGTCAAAGTTTCGGCAAACATCAGCAGAGCGATTGACATTTTGACAAAGATTGTTTAAGATAGACAAGAAAGGGCAGAATAACTGCGCAATGTTACGGTCGTCATGGATGTTGTGCGGGAAAAGTCACCCTAGTGCGAAAGAGGGATGGGGCGAAAGACCCCTTCTTTTTTCGTATCTGAGTTACAAGGAGGATATAGGAAAAAATGAACAACTCGGTGATCGTTTCACTGCGAGACATCGTAGTGGACTTTGATGGTCAGCGCATTCTGGATGGGCTGAACCTCGACATCCATGACAAAGAGTTTGTGACGCTGCTGGGACCCTCCGGCTGCGGCAAAACCACCACCCTCCGCCTCATCGCAGGCTTTCTGGAGCCAACCTCCGGCAAGGTGCTTCTGAAGGGCGAGGACATCACGGGCGTGCCGCCCTACAAGCGTCCGGTGAACACCGTGTTTCAGAAGTACGCGCTGTTCCCCCATCTGAACGTCTTCGAGAATGTAGCCTTCGGCCTCCGCCTCAAGAAGATGGACGAAGAGACCATCCGCCGCAAGGTGCGGGATATGCTGGAGGTCGTGGGCCTGAAAGGCTTCGAGCGCCGCAGCATCGGCCAGATGTCCGGCGGCCAGCAGCAGCGCGTGGCCATCGCACGCAGTCTGGTCAACGAGCCGGAGATCCTGCTTCTGGACGAGCCTCTGGGCGCACTGGACCTCAAGCTGCGCAAGGAGATGCAGCTGGAGCTGAAGCGTCTGCAGCGCGAGATGAACATCACCTTCATCTACGTCACCCACGATCAGGAAGAGGCCCTGACCATGTCCGACACCGTCGTCGTCATGAACGGCGGCAAGGTGCAGCAGATCGGCACCCCCGAGGACATCTACAATGAGCCGAAGAACGCTTTCGTGGCAGACTTTATCGGCGACTCCAACATCGTGGACGGCGTGATGCACCGCGATTTCCTCGTCTCTTTCTCGGGCGTGGATTTCCCCTGCGTGGACCGCGGCTTTTCCCGGGAGCAGAGCGTGCAGGTGGTCGTCCGCCCCGAGGACATCGAGGTGGTCTCCCCGGTGGAGGGCCAGCTGGTGGGCGTCGTCAATGACGTCATCTTCAAGGGCGTCCACTTCGAGATGCACGTCGAGTGCGAGGGCCGTGAGTGGCTCATCCACTCCACCCGCGCCTGCACGCCCGGCGAGACCATCGGTATGCGCATCGGCCCCAACGAGATCCACATCATGGCGCGTTCAGAGGGGTGAGGCTGCATGAAGATTTACGATAAGAAGCTGGCCTATCCGTACTTTGTATGGATGGTGCTGTTCACAGTGGTGCCCTTGTTCATCGTGGTGTACTACGCCCTGACCGATGCCAGCGGCAGCTTTACGCTGGACAATCTGGTGGCCATCAGCGGCTATGGTTCGGTGTTTGCCCGGAGCCTGCTGCTGGCCCTTATCGCCACGGTCGTCTGCCTCATCCTCGCGTTCCCGGTGGGGTACTTCCTCTCCCGGCTGCGCGTCAACAAGCAGCACATCATGCTGATGCTGGTGATGCTGCCCATGTGGATGAACTTCCTGCTGCGCACCTACGCATGGATGGGCCTGCTGAGCGTCAACGGCCCCGTGAATGCGGTGCTGGGCGTGTTCGGCCTCGGACCCTACACCATGCTGAACACCTCCGGCGCTGTGGTGCTGGGCATGGTGTACAACTATGTGCCCTATATGATCCTGCCCCTCTACACCAGCATGACCAAGATCGACCAGAGCATCGTGGAGGCGGCGCAGGATCTGGGGGCTTCCACCACCAAGACCCTGCTGCGGGTGCTCATCCCCATGAGCGTGCCCGGCATCAGCACCGGCATCACGATGGTGTTCGTCCCGGCGGTGTCCACCTTCGTCATCAGCCGTATGCTGGGCGGCGGCTCCAACCTGCTCATCGGCGACCTGATCGAGATGCAGTTCCTCGGCAACAGCTACAACCTCAACGTCGGCTCTGCCATGAGCCTCGTGCTGATGATCATCGTGCTGCTCTGCATGAGCTTCACGTCCAGCTTCGACGAGGATGAGATGGAGGGTGTGTCCTGATGAAAACGAAACATCTGCGTCTGATGCAGCGCGCCTATGTCATCCTGTTCTTCTGCTTCATGTACCTGCCCATCGCGTATATGATCGTGTTCAGCTTCAACCAGAGCAAGGGCTACTCGCTCTTCACCGGCTTCACCCTCAAGTGGTACACCAGCCTTTTCCACAATGCGTCGATCCTTCACGCGCTGTGGGTGTCGCTGGAAGTGGCCCTCATCTCGGCCATCATCGCCACGGTGCTGGGCACGGCGGCCTCTCTGGGCATCGCGTCCATGGGCCGCAAGAGCCGTCTGCTGGTGACGAACATCACCTATATCCCGGTGGTCAACCCCGAGATCATCACTGGTATCTCGCTGATGCTGCTCTTTGTGGCGTACCAGCGCTTCGCGGGCGGGCTGGACTTCCTGCCTGATAACATCATGGGTCTGCCCACGCTGCTCATCGCCCACATCGCGTTCAATGTGCCGTATGTCATCTTCAACGTCACGCCCAAGCTCAAGCAGCTGGACATCAAGCTGTATGAGGCGGCACTGGACCTCGGCTGCGACCCCAAGCAGGCGTTCTTCAAGGTCATCCTGCCCGAGATCAGCCCGGCCATCTTGTCGGCCTTCCTCATCTGCCTGACCTACTCCATCGACGATTTCATGATCTCCTATTTCAACTGCGGCACGGTGGAGACGCTGCCCATCGCCATCTACTCCATGACCCGCAAGAAGGTCAGCCCGGAGATCTACGCGCTGTCCACCATCATGTTCGTGGTCATCCTGACCATCATCCTCGTCTCCAACGCCATGGAGAGCCGCGGCTACCGCCGCGACCAGCGTGCACTGAGAGGAGGAGATGCGAAATGAAGCGCTTTGTCATTCTTCTGCTGACGGCAGTGCTGGCGCTGACCATGCCGCTGTCGGCTCTGGCTGCGGGCCAGATCGAGGTCACGGAGGATGTGTCGGTCTCGGATGACTACGACTGGACCCGCTTCAAGGGCCAGAACGTCACCCTGAACGTCTACAACTGGGGCGAGTATATCTCCAACGGTTCAGACGACAGCGTGGACGTGGTGGCCGCCTTCGAAAAGCTTACCGGCATCAAGGTCAACTACACCACCTTTGACTCCAACGAGTCCCTCTACGCGAAGCTGAAGTCCGGTGCGGCCAACTACGATGTCATCATCCCGTCGGACTACATGGTCGCCAAGATGATCGCAGAAGGAATGCTGAAACCGCTGGACTACAGCAACATCCCGAACTTTGCGAACATCGACGAGGCCTACCGCAACGCGGATTACGACCCCGAAAACGCCTATACGGTGCCCTATATGCTCTGCACCACCGGCATCATCTACAACACGACGATGGTGGACGAGGCCCCGGCCAGCTGGGCCGACCTGTGGGATGAGCAGTACGCGGGCAATATCCTGATGTTCAACAACAGCCGCGATGCCTACGCCATCGGTGCGTTCAAGAGCGGAAACAGCATCAACCCCCAGACCACCGAAGAGGTGGACGCTGTGGTGGAGGAGCTGAAGGCTCAGAAGCCGCTGGTACAGGCCTACGTCATGGATGAGATCTTCGATAAGATGATCGGCGGCGAGGCGGCGGTCGGCGTCTACTACTCCGGCGACGCCATCACCATGATCGACGACAACCCCGATCTGGCCTGGGTGTTCCCGGAGGAGGGGACGGTGCTGTCGGTGGACAGCATGGCCATCCCCGCCGCCAGCGAGCATCAGGAAGCCGCTGAGATGTTCATCAACTTCATGTGTGAGCCGGACATCGGCAAGGCCAATGCGGAGTATATCGGCTACACCACCCCCATGCAGGCGGTATGGGATATTCTGGACGAAGATCTCAAGTACAGCGAGATCGCCTATCCCTCCGAGGAGATCGCGGCCAAGGAGAAGGTCTTTACCGCGCTGAGCGATGAGGTCAACAGCGAGCTGGACGTGAAGTGGAGCGAGATGAAGAGCTACGACGAGGGCGGCAGCGGGTATCTGTTCCTGATGCTGCTGCTGGCGATGCTGGCTCTGGCCTGCTTCAATATCTGGCGCAAGGTGCGCAGGAAAACGCGCAATATGTATTGATCCTAAGGGGGCTGTGCGGAGGCGTACAGCCCCTTTTTGTCGAGGAAAGGGAGAAAACGATGAGTGAATACAGAAGTTATACTGAGCATATGACCGTGCTGGACGGTGACAGCGATTTCCGCCGCTGCCTGAAGCCCAGCGCCCTCTTCCGCTATGTGGAACAGGTGTCGGCAGACCACGCTCGGGCCTACGGCATGGACTACGCCTTTTTTAAGGAGCGCCACAGTGCGTTCCTCGTGGGCAAACAGGCCCTCCGGGTCTGGCGGATGCCGGGCCGGGCCGAAAAGATAGCGCTCACGACGGCCTGTGAGACCTTCAAGAAGGGCACCATGAAGCGCCTGACCACCATCACCAGCGAGACGGGGGAGAAGCTGGCCCTCGTGGACTGCCGCTGGATGGCCGTGGATACAGAGGCAGGGCGCATCCTGCGCACCCCCGGCTGGAACACGCCGGACTTCCAGAACGACGACCTGTCCGAAGAGCTGCCCCAGATCGTCCACAAGAGCCAGCCCCTGACGGCGGCAGGGGAGCGCCGGGCCAGCTACTCCATGTGCGACCTCAACGGCCACATCAACAACTCCCTCTATCTGGACATCGCCTGCGACGCCCTGCCGCAGGAGGTGGTGGAGGCTGCGCCGCTCTCCTTCGCCTCCATCAAGTACCACCGCGAGGTGCCGATGGGCCAGAGCGTGCAGGTGTTCTACGCCCCCTCGAAGGAGGGCTGGTATGTGCTGGGCCGGAGGGAGGAACACGCGGCCTTTGAGTGCTATCTGGAGTTCGGGGAGCCTGTCACAGAATCTTTACAAAAATAATTACAAAGAAATTACAAAAAACTATTGCAAAAATCCTTCAAAAGAGTTACAATATGGTTACAGGAAGGGCGACGCCCTTCTGGATCATGAAATCTTTTTCTTCTTGTTTTTGGAATATCGGGTGTCCGCCCTCCTCCTCCGGCTGTTCTCCTTCACAGCTGTCGGCGGACACCGCACAGGCGATATTCCGCTTCGTGTGCAAAAAGGCCCGTCCGAGACTGGACGGGCTTTTTTGCATCCCCAAAACCGGAGAAGTCCGGCTCATGCTGGGGGAAAGTATGACCTTGCACCAATTTGGTGGTCAATTTGCCTGTTTTTCTGCAAAGGACATTTATAAAGTTTGGCGGGGCAGGGGTTTGTATTCTGCAAGGATTTGTGATAAAGTATATACAATCAATTCCTAAGTCGAAAACATGAAATTGTTTTGATGTGATCCGTTGTTGATGCGTTAAGAAAAAGGAGTTTGAACATGGCTTATTTTTACGAAGAACCCTCCCGTACCTTTGGCGAGTACCTGCTGGTGCCGGGCTACTCTTCTGCCGAGAACGTCCCCACGGCGGTCAGCCTCAAGACCCCGCTGGTCAAGTACCGCAAGGGCGAGGAGGCCTGCCCGCTGGAAATGAACATCCCCATGATCAGCGCCATCATGCAGTCTGTCTCCGGCGATAAGCTGGCCATCGCGCTGGCCCGTCAGGGCGGCGTCTCCTTCATCTACGGTTCCCAGAGCATTGAGAACGAGGCCGCTATGGTCCGCCGCGTCAAGAGCTTCAAGGCAGGCTACGTCGTCTCCGACTCCAATCTGGCCCCCACTGCCACCCTGCATGATGTGCTGGAGCTGAAGGCCCGCACCGGCCACTCCACCATCGCCATCACCGCCGACGGTACCCCGGGCGGCAAGCTGCTGGGCATCGTGGCTTCCCGTGATTACCGCGTCAACCACACCCCTGACGACGCCTCTGTCACAACCTTCATGACCCCCATCGAGAAGCTGGTCACTGCTCCGGAGAACACCTCTCTGCACGACTGCAACAACATCATCTGGGACAACAAGATCAACACCCTGCCTCTGGTGGACGCCGAGGGCAACCTGAAGTATATCGTCTTCCGCAAGGATTACGACTCCCACAAGCAGAATGCCAACGAGCTGCTGGATAAGAACAAGAGCTATGTGGTCGGCGCCGGCATCAACACCCGCGACTACGCCCAGCGCGTGCCCGCACTGGTGGAGGCTGGTGTGGATGTCCTCTGCATCGACTCCTCCGAGGGCTACTCTGAGTGGCAGAGCCGCACCATCGGCTGGATCCGTGAGCACTACGGTGATACCGTCAAGGTGGGCGCAGGCAACGTCGTGGACGCCGAGGGCTTCCGCTTCCTCGCCAAGGCTGGCGCAGACTTCGTGAAGATCGGCATCGGCGGCGGCTCCATCTGCATCACCCGTGAGACCAAGGGCATCGGCCGCGGTCAGGCTACTGCTGTCATCGAGGTGGCCAAGGCCCGCGATGAGTACTACAAGGAGACCGGCATCTATGTGCCCATCTGCTCTGACGGCGGCATCGTCCACGATTACCACATCACTCTCGCTCTGGCCATGGGCGCAGACTTCGTCATGCTGGGCCGCTACTTTGCCCGCTTCGACGAGAGCCCCACGAACAAGGTGCGCATCAACGGCCAGTATATGAAGGAGTACTGGGGCGAAGGCTCCAACCGTGCCCGCAACTGGCAGCGCTACGACCTCGGCGGCTCCACCAAGCTGAGCTTCGAGGAGGGCGTGGACAGCTACGTCCCGTATGCCGGCCCGCTGGCGGACGGCGTCCAGACCACTCTGTACAAGGTCAAGAGCACCATGTGCAACTGCGGTGCACTCTCCATCCCCGAGCTGCAGCAGAAGGCCAAGCTGACCGTCGTGTCCTCCACCTCCATCGTCGAGGGCGGCAGCCATGACGTCGTGCTGAAGAACGCTACCCCCAGCATCATGAACGGCTGAGTTTGAAAAAATGAGCACCTGCGGCGCTGATGAGGCGCTGCGGGTGCTTTTTGCATCCACAGAAGCAGGGGAGGGCCTCCCCGAAACGGCGGAATAAAATGCCGGTAAAGAACCTGCAAAAAACATTTTTCTTTTCTGCCGTCATTTTCTGCCAAAACCTCTTGCGTCGGCCCGTCAAAGATGCTATAGTGGTACAAACGCCCTGTCATGACAGGACGAAACGTGCGCTGTGCCCGAAAATGCGCGGTGGCGCAGAGCTGGTTTGGCAGCACCCGCTGTGAGGGTGTGCAGAAAAAGAGAGGAAACTTTTCATGAGTGAGATCAAAGTTGTGCCGTACATCCCGGATGAGGACTACGACAATCCGGCAATGGTCGTTGATTTTTATGAGTTCACGATGGCCAACTGCCTGTTTTTAAACGGCTTTAAGAACACCACCCTTGTCTTTGATATGTTCTTCCGCAAGAACCCGGACAATCAGGGCTATTCCATCAGTGCAGGCCAGCGCAAGCTGACCCGTTTCCTGCTGAACTACCACTTCAACGAGCAGGACGTCCACTGGCTGCGTACCAAGGGCATGAGCGAGGAGTTCTGCGAGTATCTGCGCACCTACCGCTGGAAGGGCGATATGTACGCCCTGCCGGAGGGCACGGTCTGCTATCCTCATGTCCAGATGGTGCGCATCGAGTGCGACCTCGTGGGCGCGATCCTCATCGAGACCTACCTGCTCCAGACCATGAACTTCCACAGCCTCATCGCCACCAAGGCCACCCGCATCACCGGCCTGAACACCCACACCCCACGCAGCGTCATGGAGTTCGGCACCCGCCGCGCACAGGGCGAGAGCGCAGGCAACGACGGCGCATATGCGGCCGTTCTGGGCGGCTGCATCGGCACGGCCAACTGTCTGGCGGAGATGAAGTTCGGCTCTGAGGTCAAGGCCGTGGGCACGGTGGCCCACAGCTTCATCGAGTTCTTCCCGACCGAGTTCGACGCCTTCAAGGCCTTTGCCGATACCTACCCGGATTCGGTGAGCCTGCTGCTGGACACCTACAACATCATGGAGAGCGGTCTGCCCAACCTCATCAAGCTGGACGACTACCTCATCGAGAAGTATCCCAATGACCCCAACCGCCGTGTCAAGAGCGCCCGCATCGACTCCGGCGACCTCGCCCGCGGTTCCAAGCGTCTGCGCAAGGCGCTGGATGCAGCAGGGAAGTCCTACATCAAGCTGGTGGCATCCAACGGTCTGGACGAGAAGAAGATTGCCAACATGGAGCTGTACGAGCACGCACACTTCGACTCCTACGGCGTGGGCGAGAACCTCATCACCTCCGCCTCGGACCCCGTCTTTGGCGGCGTGTACAAGCTGGTGGCGGTGAAGCGGCCGGACGGCACCTATCAGCCCAAGATGAAGTGCTCTGACTCTGCCAGCAAGGCCATCATCCCCGGCAAGAAGATGCCGTGGCGTCTCTATGACGAAAATGGTCAGGCCCAGTGCGACCTCATCGCAATGGACGGCGAGGTCATCGAGGCGGGTAAGCCGGTCACGATGGTCAACCTCGACTCCGACGCCATCGAGCGCACTGTCACCTTCGTCCCCACCCGGGTCAAGCAGCTGCTGGTGCCCCACATCCTGCACGGTGAGCTGGCCATTGAGCTGCCCTCCATCGCGGAGAAGAAGGCCTATATCGCAAAGCAGCTCACCGAGGAGACTTGGGAGAGTGAGCTGCGCATCGAGATGCCCCATAAGCACTACGTCAACATGACCCCGGCTGTGGCGGACTGCCGCTCCCGTATGTACGCAGAGCTGCACGGCGGCAAGGTTTAACTTGACAAAACAGCATTTCTATTGTATCATATGAGCTGCCGCTTGCAGGAATGTGGGCGGCAGCTCATTCAGAAGCCGCTGTGGTGAAATTGGCAGACACGAGGGACTTAAAATCCCTTTCTGGAGACAGAGTACGGGTTCGACCCCCGTCGGCGGCATGGAAAAGCCCCCGGAAGCGTAACGCTGCGCTTCCGGGGGCTTTTTGCGTCTTGAAAAAAGATACCGGACTTGGGTATTTGCTCTATCGGAGGGGGTATTATATTACTCCCTGTTAAGCTCTTCCTCCTGCGCGTGGAACCGCTCAAGGAAGCTGTGCTCCACGCCCTCGGATTTATAGCCGGGCATGGTGTCCAGCGCCACGGCGTGGATGCTGCGGAAGATGCTGTTCTCGATGTTAGGGTTGTCGCGTTTCAGTCGGCGGAGCAGGATCTTCGTCTCCTGCCGCTTGGAACCGCCGCCGCCATTGTCGCACATGGTGCAGTTCTCAGTGAAGCGGCAGGCGCACTGGATGAATTCCAGCTCGTTGTATCGCTTCCATGCCAGAATATCCTCTTCCCGGATGCAATACATCGGGCGGATGAGGGTCATGCCGGGAAAACTGGTGCTGTGGAGCATGGGGGGCATGGCCTGCAGCTGAGAGCCGTAGAACATACTCATGACGGTGGTCTCGATGACATCGTTGAAGTGGTGGCCCAGTGCAATCTTGTTGCAGCCCAGCTCCTTGGCCTTGCTGTAGAGGTGGCCGCGGCGCATCCGGGCGCAGAGATAGCAGGGGTTTTTGTCGGTGTTGTTGGCCACGGAGAAGATGTTGCTCTCAAAGATGGTCACGGGGATGTGGAGAAGCTCGGCGTTGGATTCGATCTTCTGGCGGTTGATCTCGTTGTAGCCGGGGTCCATCACGAGAAAGACCAGCTCGAAGGGCACATCGCTGTGGCGCTGCAGCTCCTGCATGAGCTTTGCCATCAGCATCGAGTCCTTGCCGCCCGAGATGCAGACGGCGATCTTGTCCCCGGCCTTGATGAGTTCGTAGCGCTTGACCGCCACGATGAAGGGGGTCCACAGCTCCTTGCGGTATTTTTTGATGATGCTTCGCTCGATGAGCTGGTAGGGTTCCATTTCGCGTTTCATGGTTCTCTGTCCTTTCCGTTATTGCGGCCGGGTCAGCCGGGTATAGCAGGCGTCGAAGGCGCGGAGGAAGCCGTCCAGTTCCTCCTGCGTGGTCAGGTGGCTCAGGCTGATGCGCCACGAGGAGAGGGCGTTCCGCCGGTCGCGGCTGACGGCGAACACAGCCCGGGAGGGCAGACCGTCCGACGAGCAGGCCGATTTGACCGACACGCAGACGCCTTCGGCGTCCAGCTCCCGCTGGAATACGGTGCCCTTGACGTTCTCGACGCTCAGATTCAGGATGTGGGGGATCGCGTTCTCCGGGCTGTTGATGTGTACCTTCGGGTACCTGCTGAGGGCGTCGCGGAGGAAGGCATTCGCTTCCTTTACCCGGGCGGTACGCGCGGGCAACTCCCCAACGGCGGCTTCCAGCGCCGTTTCCAGCGAGGCCGCCAAGGCCACGGTAGGCGTGCCGCTGCGGTAGATAGTGGTGCTCTCGCCGCCGTGGATGAGCGGCTCGAGGGCAAGCTTTCGCCGCTTGAGCAGTAGGCCGATGCCGTTCAGACCGTAGAACTTATGGGCCGTCAGGCTCATGGTGTCCACCCCCTCAAAGGAGACGGGGATCTTGCCCACGGCCTGCGTGGCATCTACGTGTAAGTGACAGTTGGGCCATGCCTGCAAGAGTTCTGAAATTTCTTTTACGGGCTGCACGACGCCCAGCTCACTGTCCACCAGCGTCACCGCCACCGCGATGGTGTCGGGACGGAGAAGCTCTTTCAGATGCCCGAGGTCGATGGTCCCGTCCCGCCGGATGTCCACCAGATCGATCTCATAGCCCTGCTCCTGCAATGCGGTCAGGGTGCCGCTGACGGACGAGTGCTCCAGCGGGGTAGAGATGATGTGCCTGCCCGCATGGCGGGAGAGCTTCGCCAGACCCTTGAGGGCGAAGTTGTTGGCCTCGCTGGCCCCGGAGGTGTAGATGACCTCTGCGGGCTGTGCGCCCAAAAGCCCCGCGATGTTCTGGGTGGCGTGGTCGATGACCAGCTTGGCCTCCCGCCCGGCCTGATGGCGGGAATTCGCGTTGCCGGGGCAGCTGCGCTCCACTTCACAAAAGCGCTCCAGCACCCCGGGGGAGGCGGGGGTGTTGGCGGAGTAGTCGAGATATATCATAAGCGTCCTTTTATAATAGTATGGCTGTTGTTGTTTCGGCTGCCGCCGCCGGCCCTGCGACCAACTGCGGCAATAGGTTATATTATAGTGTGGAATGCGGCATATTTCAAGGCCGTCAGCCCCTAGCTGACAGAAAATCACCGCAAAATACAGGAAAAAGGTTGTCAGTGTCCGGCATTTATGCTATACTATGCCGAAGAATGAGAGGAAGGGGGAGAGCAGGATGCGGAAAAAGAGTCTGTCTTTTGTATGCGTCGGCTGTATCTTCCGTTTCCGATTTCGTCCCGAGATCTGAGGCATTGCCGCTTTCCTGCGGTAGTGCCTCTTTTTTTGGGCCTGCAAGTAGAAGGAGGAAATCATGAGTCAGAATATCGATTATTCCAAGGGCATTTATGATGCCCGCCAGCTGGGCGGGGGCCGGATGCTCATCCTTGGCATCCAGCATATGTTCGCCATGTTCGGCGCCACCGTTCTGGTGCCCCTGCTCACCGGTCTGAGCGTCTCCACCACCCTGCTCTGCGCAGGTCTGGGCACCCTGCTGTTCCACTTCATCACCAAGCGCAAGGTCCCGGCCTTCCTCGGCTCGTCCTTCGCGTATCTGGGCGGCTTCTCCATCGTGGCCCCCATGCTGGCCGACGCCGACGGCAACCTGACCGTTGCCAACACCCAGATGCTGCCCTACGCCTGCGCAGGCGTGGCATTCTCGGGTCTGGTCTATCTGGTCGTCAGCCTGCTCATCTCCACCTTCGGCATCCGGCGCATCATGCGCTTCTTCCCGCCGGTGGTCACTGGCCCCATCATCATCGCCATCGGCCTGATCCTGGCCCCCTCGGCCATCAACAACTGTCAGGCAAACTGGCTGCTGGCCTTCGTGGCACTGGGCACGGTCATCGTCTGCAACATCTGGGGCAAGGGCATGGTCAAGATCCTGCCCATCCTCATTGGCGTGCTGGTTTCCTACGCGGTGGCCCTCGTGACCGGTGCAGTGGATTTTGAGCGCATCGCCTCCGCTGCATGGTTCGGCATCCCCCTCCACAAGGAGGCAATGGGCCTCTTCGCCATTGACGGCAGCCCCGAGTTCATCAGCGCCCTCTTCACCATCATCCCCATCGCCCTTGCGACCATGATGGAGCACGTCGGCGACATTGCAGCCATCAGTGCTACCGTCGGCCACAACTACATCAATGACCCCGGCCTGAACCGTACCCTGATGGGCGACGGCCTCGCCACCGCGCTGGCTGGCCTGCTGGGCGGCCCGGCCAACACCACCTATGGCGAGAACACCGGCGTTCTGGCTCTGAGCAAGATCTACGACCCCCTCGTCATCCGCATCGCCGCTGTGCTGGCCATCATCCTGAGCTTCAGCCCCAAGTTTGAGGCCGTCATCAACACCATTCCCACCGGCATCATCGGCGGCATCAGCTTCGTGCTTTACGGCATGATCTCCGCCATCGGTGTCCGCAACGTGGTCGAGAACCGGGTGGACTTCACCAACAGCCGAAACCTCATCATCGCCGCTGTCATTCTGGTGTCTGCGCTGGGCTTCAACTCGGTGGGCGGCCTGACCTTCGCGGTCGCCGGTGTGTCGGTCAACCTGTCCGGTCTGGCCATCGCCGCCATCGTGGGCATCCTGCTCAACGCCATCCTCCCCGGCAACGACTACGAGTTCGACTCTGCCGACGGTGCCGACGCTCCTTCCAGCGGCAACCTGCAGGTCTGAGGCAGGCAGAAAAAGCCCTTTTTCGGCAGAAGTGACATCTTTTGTGTTCGTTTTTTGGACAAAGTGTGAGACTTTTATTAACTAAGAATAATTCTTAGAATCAGCCTTGACTAACTAGGAATTATTCGCTATAATAGACTCAGAAACAAGGCCTGCTGTACCAGAGCAGGCCACCCAATAACAACAAACAAAAATGGAGGATAAATCTTATGAAGAAGTACGTTTGCACCGTCTGTGGTTACATCGCTGAGGGCAGCATCCCCGAGCAGTGCCCTGTCTGCAAGGCTCCCGCTTCCGCTTTCGTCGAGAAGACCGGCAACACCTACGTCACCGAGCACGTCGTGGGCATCGGCAAGGCTGAGGGCGTTCCTCAGGAGATCGTCGATGGTCTGCGCGCCAACTTCGAGGGCGAGTGCAGCGAGGTCGGCATGTATCTGGCAATGGCCCGTGTGGCTGAGCGTGAGGGCTATCCCGAGATCGCTGAGGCATACAAGCGCTACGCCTACGAGGAGGCCGATCACGCTTCCCGTTTCGCTGAGCTGCTGGGTGAGGTCGTCACCGACAGCACCAAGAAGAACCTGATGATGCGTGCAGAGGCCGAGTGCGGTGCCTGCTCCGGCAAGATGGACCTCGCCAAGAAGGCTAAGGCTCTGAACCTCGACGCCATCCACGACACCGTCCACGAGATGGCAAAGGATGAGGCCCGTCATGGCCGCGGCTTCGAGGGCCTGCTGAAGCGCTACTTCAATACCGAAGTCTAAGCAAGGGTACTCCAGTCATTGTGATACGCCGCCCCGGCGTGCAGTTTGCAGCTGCCGCCGGGGCGGCTTTTTGCATTTATTTTCCGGCTGTGTTATACTCTCTCTATCTCGACTTGGGGAAGAGGGAAGGATAAAAAATATGGAACAGCAACAATCGCTCCGCTATCGTCTGCTGGACGAGCTGCGGGGGCTTGACCTCATCAGCATGATGCTCTATCACGGGATGTGGGATGTGGTCTTTCTCTTTGGCATCCCGCAGAAGTGGTACATCGGGCGTCCGGGCTTTCTGTGGCAGCAGAGCATCTGCTGGGTGTTCCTCCTGCTGTCGGGCTTCTGCCTGCCGATGGGGCGTCATCCCTTCAAGCGGGGAGCTGTCGTATTCGGGGCTGGTGCGATGGTCACGGCGGTCACGCTGCTCTTCCTGCCGGAGGATGTGGTGTGGTTCGGTGTGCTGACGCTGCTGGGTTCGGCGATGCTCCTCACGGCAGTGCTGGACGGTCTGCTGCGCCGCATCCCGCCTGCTACGGGTGTGGTGGTCAGCGCAGCGCTCTTCTGGGTGACATATCCCACGATGAGAGGCTTCTGGAACCTGCCCGGCGGGCGGCTGGCTCTGCCGCAGGCCCTCTATGCCAATGGTCTGACGGCCTATCTCGGCTTCATGCCGAAGGACTTTTTCTCCACCGACTATTTCCCGCTGCTGCCGTGGCTGTTTTTGTTCTGGGTGGGGTACTTTCTCCATCAGATGGTGGGCCGTGCGGGGATGGAGCCTCTGCGCAGGTCGGTCTGCCCGCCGCTGGGCTGGATGGGGCGTCACTCGCTGGTGCTCTACCTGCTCCACCAGCCGGTCATCCTCGGCGTGCTGACGGTGGCATTCCGGCTAATGAGGGCAGCGTAAAGAACCAAAAAAGTTAGCACGCTTGACCGCTTGACAAAGCGGGGCTGCTGTGGTACTCTATGGATGGTTAGAGAAACCTAACCCGAGAAATGCGTCTGAGCCTGCATCTGACGCATTTTTACAGGACAGAAAGTTAGAAATAGCTAACCTAATAAAGCAAAAGTGAGGCTGAACATTATGAGCAAAGTAGCAATCGTATTCTGGAGCGCAACGGGCAACACCGAGACCATGGCAAACTGCATCGCTGAGGGTGCAGGCGCTGCCGCCGCCATCGTGCCCTGTGCCGAGATGGACGCAGCAAAGCTGAACGAGTATGACGTGGTGGCATTCGGCTGCCCGGCAATGGGCGCGGAGCAGCTGGAGGAGAGCGAGTTCGAGCCGATGTTCGCAGGCCTTGAGGGCTCTCTGAACGGCAAGAAGGTCGCTCTGTTCGGCTCCTACGGCTGGGGCGACGGCCAGTGGATGCGCGATTGGTGTGAGCGCGTCAAGGAGGACGGCGCACAGCTGTTCAGCGAAGAGGGCCTCATCTGCAATGAGACTCCTGACGACGACACGCAGGCTGCATGCCGCAAGCTGGGCGCTGATCTGGCCAACTGGTAAAAAATAACACCGATACATCCTGCATAACGCTTTGTCTTTGGGGCAACCTAGGGACAAAGAGGTGATGAACAAATGGAAAACACAGGTGTTCGCTGTGATGTCTGCGAGTGCCGTCACAACGTGGAAAGCTGCAAATGTGATCTGCCGCAGATCACGGTGACGGAGCGCTGCACCTGCTCTTCGCAGCAGGTGGACATCCCGCACTATTGCCAGAGCTACGAGAAAAAGTAACCTCTGCGCATAAAAAAGACCTCTGCCCGGCAAAGCCGTCGGGCAGAGGTCTTTTGCTGTCAGTGGATGGTGACGCCGAAGGTGGGAAGGCTGCGCAGCAGGCTGCCTACACTGTGCATCTGGTAGGTGCCGAGGCCCAGAAGGCTGGCAGCCTTGATGTTATCGGCACGGTCATCGATGAAGATACACTCGTCGGCTTTCAGCTGGTATTTGTCCAGCAGCGCCTGATAGATGCGGGGGTCAGGTTTGTTGATCTTCACCTCGCAGGAGGCTACGCCGCCGTCGAAAAGACCCTTGAAGTCCCGCTCCATCAGCAGGGCAAGCACATCCTCGGGAATGTTGCTCAGGTAGTAGACGCAGTAGCCATGCTGCTTGAGTTGCTCAACAAGGGTCTGCATCCGGCGGCGGGGGCGGAGGATATGCATCCAGTCGTCCAGAACGCCCTGTACCTCAAAGGCGCGGCCTGCCTTCTTGGCCCGGTCGAGCATCCGGAGGTTCGCTTCGCCGCGGGTGATCCTGCCGGCATCCAGCAGCTGCCATTCCTCACTGCCGAAGGTCAGGGCAAAGACTTCGTCCTCCACCTCGTGGTTCCCGAACAGATCGACCAGATACTCGTAAGGGTCGAAATCCACCATGACGCCGCCGAAATCGAATACGATATTTTTATACATCCGTTATCCCTCTTAAAAAGTTGAAATTCACTGTGCCCAGTATAGCACATCCGGGGCAGGTTTTTCCAGCCCTTTTGCATTCTGATCTCCGCTCCGGCATAGGATGAAGGGAAAAGGGGGCGGGGGAACTATGACCTTTCGGGAACTTTGCACCAAGGAGGTCGTCCAGCTGAAGGATGGGGCCTGCCTTGGCCGGGTGGACGATCTAGAACTGGACGAGGCTTCGGCCCGAATCGAGAGCCTGCTTTTGCTGGGACGTCCCCGGCTGTTCGGGCTTCTGGGACGGGATGAGACGCTGACCATCCCATGGGCGGACATCGAGCGCATCGGGCTGGACGCCATTCTTGTGCGGACCGACATCCCGGCGGCACCGCCCTCCCGCGGAGGACTGCTGGACAAATTACGTCAATGGCTGAACGGATGAAAGTTTTTCAACTGTTTTTTGTCTGTCGGGACTGGATTTTGGAGGAAGGAGGATTATAATAGAAAACCGGACAGAACTTGCTGCCCATAAATGACAAAAAAACCGCAGAAGTGAAAGGAACTTCTTTATGAAACACCATTCCAAGGCGGCGCCCGTCTGGCTGCACGGGGCGCGGCTTCTCTTTCCACCCGCAGCCACCCTCCTGTTTCTGGTGCTGACCGAGTGGATCGCCCGGGGCACTCTGAATGCAGACACCTTTTTGCAGTACATCTTCCCCCATGCGGAGGCCTATCTTCTGGCGTGGGGGCTGCTCTTCCTTGTCTGGCTGGCGCTGGACTGGCTTACCCGCTTTGCTCCGCTGGCAACGCTGCTGTCAGCCCTGCTGGGCTGTCTGCCCGCTACGGTGGATTTCTACACCCTTCAGCTGCGGGGTGAGCCGTTCCTTCCATGGGACTTGGCACAGGTGTCCGAGGCGGCAGGCGTGGCCTCCGCTGCAGGCATCCATGTCCAGACCAGCATGATCTTCTCCGCTGTTCTGGTGCTGGCGCTGACGGTCGGCTCCTTCTTCCTCTACCGGGGACGGCAGAAGCTGCCGTGGGTGCGGCGGCTGGCAGGCTTTGCGGCCAGCACGGCGGCGGCCTGCGCCCTCGTCTTCGGTGTGTTTTTGCAGCCTGCCGTTACGCAGGCTCTGGGCATCCTGCCCGACGCATGGATGCAGGACCGCTACTACCGCTACTATGGCGTTGTCACCAGCTTCCTCACCAACCTGACGAATCTGGAGATCGACAAGCCCGAAAGCTACTCGGAAGAAGCCATCGACGCCATTCTCGATGACGTGGAGGCAGGGGAAAAGTATACTACCAGCTCGGCCTACCCCGACTCCTACGCTGCCCAGACCCCGGCAGAGGAGCGGGTGGAGCAGCCCACCATCCTCTATGTGATGGATGAGTCCTACTGGGACGTTTCGGAGCTGGAACAGTACGGCTTCCAGTTCGATACCGATGTCTCGGCCAACCTCCACGCGCTCCAGCAGGGCAGCGCCTATGGCCGGGTCTACAGCCCCAGTTTCGGCGGCGGCACCTGTGACGTGGAGTTCGAGGCTCTGACCGGCTATTCGGTGTCCTACCTGCCGAACGGCAGCAAGCCCTACCAGCAGCATGTGACAAAGCCCATGTTCGCCCTGCCCAGCTACCTCAAGACGCAGGGCTACCAGACGGCGGCAGTGCACTGCTTCTGGGCCAGATATTGGAGCCGCGATACGGCCTACCCCAACCTCGGGCTGGACGATTTCATCAGCCTTGAGAAGATGCACGGCGTCGAGAAGGTGCGCCGCCACTACTGGACGACGGGCCTCGTCACCGACGACTCGATGGCCGACCAGATCATCAGCCAGTACGAGACGATGAAGGAGAAGTCTGACGCGCCGGTCTTCCTCCACGCCGTCACCATGCAGAACCATACCAATTATAATAAGGACAACTATCCCGACGACCAGCGGGTGAAGGTCACGGAAGCCCCGGCGGGCCTCAAGGCCAGCACCGTGGGTGCGCTGGAAGACTTCGCCACCGGCATCCGGGACGCCGACGCCATGCTGGGAAAGCTGACGGAGTACTTCTCGCAGGTGGACGAGCCAGTCATTCTGGTGTTCTGGGGCGACCACTACAACCCCATCGACTCTAACTACGATATCTACACTCGCAGCGGCTATGCCAGCGATTCCAGCGCCGATCCCCGTCTCCACCAGACGACGCTGCTGATGTGGTCGAACTACTCCGACCGCGCGGTCGATCTCGGCACCATCGCAGCCTACGACATCTCGCCGGTGATGATGGAGCTGTTCGGCCTGCGTCAGCCTCTCTACTTCCAGTTCCTTGGCCGCCAGCTCCGCGCCGCCTACCGGGCCAACACCCGGGGCACCATCATGGAAAAGGACGGCACGACCTCGAACGAGCTGACGCCCTTGCAGCAGAAATGGCGCGACGAGCACTGGCTCCTTCAGTATGACCTCATGTTCGGCAAGGGGTATGCACTCGGCCGGATGGGCCTCGAAGGACTGGCCGAGGACGCAGATTGACGAAAAAGTGCGTTCCATTTTAGAAAAAAGCACGAAAACCCCTTGCAACAGCGCTTCGTTTGTGCTATTATTACTTAGCATTACACACGCATCACTATGCCCTTTTGTGCTCTTAGGAGTGGAGGGCAGTCCGCCGCCGTCCGATACGGCGGCAGATCACGGTGTGCGGAGGCAAAACAAATTTTGGAGGTAATTTTACTATGGCAGTCGTTTCTATGAAGCAGCTTCTCGAGGCAGGCGTTCACTTTGGTCACCAGACCCGCCGCTGGAACCCCAAGATGGCGAAGTATATCTTCACCGAGCGCAACGGCATCTATATCATCGACCTGCAGAAGACCGTCAAGAAGCTGGACGAGGCTTACAACTACGTGAAGGAAGTTGCAGCTGAGGGCGGCGACATCCTGTTCGTCGGCACCAAGAAGCAGGCTCAGGAGTCCATCCGTGACGAGGCTCTGCGCTGCGGCATGCACTATGTCAACGCTCGCTGGCTGGGCGGTATGCTGACCAACTTCCGCACCATCCGTAAGCGCATCGACCGCATGGCTCAGCTGCAGAACATGAAGGACAACGGCACCTTCGAGCTGCTGCCCAAGAAGGAAGTGGCTAAGCTGGAGCTGGAGATGGAGAAGCTGGACAAGTACCTCGGCGGCGTCAAGAACATGAAGACCCTGCCCAAGGCTATGTTCATCGTCGATCCTCACAAGGAGCGCATCGCTGTTGCTGAGGCCCGCAAGCTGAACATCCCCATCGTTGCTATCGTTGATACCAACTGCAACCCCGACGAGATCGATTACGTCATCCCCGGCAACGACGACGCTATCCGCGCTGTCAAGCTGATCGCTGGCGCTATGGCTGACGCTGTGCTGGAAGGCAAGCAGGGCAATCAGGAGGCCGCTCCCGCTGAGGACGCAGCAAACGCCTGATTTTCCCGATTCTCACAAACCGATCAATAATGTGTAAGGGAGAATACTAAAATGGCTATTACTGCAAAGGACGTTATGGAACTGCGCAAGCAGACCGACTGCGGCATGATGGAGTGCAAGAAGGCTCTGACCGAGGCTGACGGCAACTTCGAGAAGGCTGTCGAGATCCTGCGTGAGCGTGGTCTGGCTACCGCCGCCAAGAAGGCAAGCCGCGTGGCTGCCGAGGGCATGGTCTACGCTGATTACTGCCCCGAGTGCAAGGTGGGCGTCGTCATCGAGGTCAACGCCGAGACCGACTTCGTCGCCAAGAACGACAAGTTCGTTGCTTTCGTCAAGGAGGCCACCAAGGTCATCATGAAGCAGAACCCCGCTGATGTCGAGGCTCTGATGGCATGCAAGACCGAGAGCGGCGAGACCGTCGATGAGGCTCTGAAGAACCTCATTCTGGTCATCAAGGAGAACATCAAGGTCCGCCGTTTCGTCCGTTACGAGGGCGTCTGCTCTGCATACGTCCACGGCGGCGGCACCCACGGCATCCTGGTCAACTTCGAGACCACCAACGGCATCGAGGCTAAGGACGAGTTCGCTGCATACGGCAAGGATGTTGCCATGCAGGTCGCAGCTGCCAACCCCAGCTACGTCGATGAGGCTGCTGTCCCCGCTGAGGTCGTCGCCAAGGAGAAGGAGATCCTCCTCGCTCAGATGGCTAACGACCCCAAGAACGCCAACAAGCCCGACGCTGTCAAGCAGAAGATGATCGAGGGCAAGATCAAGAAGTACTTCAAGGAGAACTGCCTGGTCGATCAGGAGTTCGTCAAGGACGGCGACATGACCGTTGGTCAGTACACTGCCAAGGTCGCGAAGGATCTGGGCGGCGACATCAAGGTCATCAAGTTCACCCACTTCGTCAAGGGCGAGGGCTTGGAGAAGCGTTCTGACGACTTCGCTGCTGAAGTCGCAAGCATGGTGAAGTAAGCCAGCTTCTACTGCTGAAGTAAACGAGAGCCGCAGTACCTGTAACAAGGTGCTGCGGCTCTTTTTGTTTGCACTCGGATGCAGGATATGTTATGATAAAGAAACTATGAAAGAAAGGAGGACGACCGAAATGAATTTGAATGAATCCGCGTCTTTCCAGAAGGAGAGCGCGGCCTGACAAAGGAGCACTCCTATGAAGAAACTCGAATTTGAAATTGCGGGCATCCCGGCACTTCTCGTCGGTGAGCCGTCCGAAAGGCTTTATCTGTATGTCCATGGAAAGATGGGCTGTAAAGAGGAAGCGCTGGATTTTGCAGAGCGTGCCTGCCCGGCAGGGTATCAGGTGCTGGCTATCGACCTGCTCGAGCACGGCCAGCGGAAGGGGAGAACGAAAAAGCTCCTGCCATGGGTCGCCGTGCCAGAGCTTCAGGCCGTTTACCGATATGCCGCCGCACGCTGGCCGGAGGTCTCGCTTCGCGCTACCAGCATCGGTGCATGGCTGTCTATGCAGGCATTGCAGAGAATGCCGCTGGAAAAGGCTCTGCTTGTCTCACCTGTGGTGGACATGGAAGACCTCATCACCCATATGATGCAGTGGGCGGATGTCACAGGGGCACAGCTGGAAGCGAAAGGAGAGATTCCGACCACCTTCGGCGAGACGCTTTCATGGCCCTATCTTTGCTGGGTGAAGGAGCATCCCATCTGCTGGAAGGTGCCGACACAGGTGCTCTATGGCGGTAAGGACAATTTGACCAGCCGCCCAGTCATCGAAGCGTTTTGCGATAAGAGCAGCGCAACACTGACCGTGATGGAAGAGGGAGAGCACTGGTTCCATACCGAGCTGCAATTGTCTGTTCTGCAGGAATGGGAGCGAGCACATATCTGAAAGAAGAGGAGAGAGGGAAACATGAAGATCGAACCCAGAGAATATGAGCTGCCCAGCGGAAAAGCACTGCTCGTCCGCAGTGTAACTGCCGCAGATGCTGAGGTACACATCAAATTCAAGTGCATGACCTCCGGTGAGACACACTTTATGGCGCGTTACCCGGAGGAATGTGTTTATAGTCCGGAAACGGCAGCCAGTCTGGCAGCTTGCGAGGAGAGTCCCTTTAACTTTGAGGTCGGTGCATTCGACGGGAAAGAGCAGGTTGGGCGTATCGGTGTCTGCTGTGTTCGGAGTATGCTGAAATATCGCCATCGTGCATATGTGGGCATCTCGATTGAACAAAAATACTGGGGCGGTGGTTTGGGCAGCTACCTGATGCAGCTTGCCATCGACCAGGCCCGGGCCAATGGCTTCGAGCAGCTGGAGCTGGGCGTATACAGCGATAACAGCCGTGCCATCCATCTCTATGAAAAGTTCGGCTTTGAGCGTTATGGCATCCAGCCCCGGGCCTTTAAGCTGAAGGACGGCACCTACCGGGATGAGATCATCATGGTGAAGATGCTGTAACCGGAAAAGAACATAATGAAACGCCGCTGACGGCTTCAGAACCG